>JAJYUX010000075.1 GCA_021792315.1 archaeon | reverse complement strand
TGATCTCTCATCCTTTTCTATCGTTCGTGATGGGACACAAGGGAGATATTGAGGCGCGATATTCCACGAACAAGGGAAGACTACCGCCAACGATGATCGAGGAGATGAGGAAATCGTACAAGAAATGCGAGCCAATCCTATCCACAAAGAGCTCGGAACTCGGCAAGGATGAAATCAAACAGACCGTGAAGGAAGAGTTCCTTTCGCTTGCAGGAATCCCAGAGGAGCAGATTGAGAATATGGACGTTGCATCGATGTCGAAAGAGGAAGTACTGAAAACTGTAAGAGACAAACTACTCGGCTCGATGGTCAACAATGGTAACAAGCAGAGAGTCGTCCCGATCGGAGAAGTGAAATCATTCATCGGTCAGGGATTCGAGTACGTTGCAGCTCTGCCGGACTGAGACGCAATAATCAGGATTCCATTCTGAGCTCTGCTTCTGAGCTTCGACGCGCCTTATCCTCAGATTGTAAACTTGAATGACAGACGATTGGACAAAGTATAGACTAGACAAGTGGACATAATGGACAGTGTATAGACATGCGGATGGTGTTCCACGCTCAGCAGCTAGACAATTCAATCCATTGATTGATCAAGTCGTTAGGCAACCGAAGGAATCATTGATTGATCGAAGACATCGTGCTTTGCGAATCAATTTTTGTAGACGATCAATCGAATAACGAGCCATAAATCGACATCTCGCTTCTTCCATCATATTCATTTTATCGGAGTCGAAGGCGCTCCATCCGCAAAGCGATATGCACTATTGATTGAGCTGTGGCTATCAAATACCGTCAATAGGATTTGGGATGCATATCTTTTTTGACGTGCTACTTGGTGACGATGCCTCAAGTAGCAACAGCCCAGACCTGAGCCTTCTCTCTCATGACAGCGTGGACTGCTTGTAAAGTATGCTGAAACACAGTTCAATCTGATTGAGCCGCTGTGTAAGTGTGAAGTGGAGATTGATCTCTCTGCCGACGGAAGAAGAGGCGCCTTCAGAGACGCCTAAACGGGCAAAAGTGGATATCTCTAGTTAGACTCATCATGTTGTTACACTAAGACTGAACATGCTGATGTCTCTTGATTTTCTCGATACTTGTTGTGCATGTGCAAATCGCCTTTTCTGTTCGTACCTCCTCTTCATGCATGCCGCCTACGCACAGCAACTTGGCTCCTATTGACTTCTTTGGAAGCTTTCACATCTTGAAAAGAACTATGTGTTCAGTAAAGATATGGTAATGCGTTTGGTCAAGAGTAACATTATTGCTTGATGAATCGACTAGTTTCACTGCAAACCTTCGACGGCAAGCAGCCCTAACTTTGGTTGCTTGCTAGAACATACATCACATCAATCCCGCTAGTTCCAACTATGGTCGCGCTATCGAAGGGACTGGACACTATGCACGAAGTATCGATCACTCTTCCGTAGAGTGCTCCAAAATCGCCAGAGTTTATCTGACTTGCACTGTAACCTACTGCGAACGGTATGGCCGGCGGGCATCCATTGGTCAGGTAAAGATAGAAAAAGCCTGAGACATTGATTGTTTCAGTGATGGTGAAAGTGACCGAGCCGTTTTCTGACGCAGATCCTCCTCTAAGGACTATCCGAGTAGGAAGGCTAGCCACCTGAAAAATAGTTGATTGCTCATTTTCGATTGTCGCGTTGTACACGTTTCCGACAAACTGCACCGTTGTAGTCATTGTTGGAATGTAATTCTTAGCAGCTGGGTAGGACACGCACAGCTGCATTCGCGAGCCCGGTCGCATTAGGAACACTGCAACTTGATCATATGTTTGGTTGTAGGGCTTGATAATCCGCAGTCCGCTTTGATAGGATGTTTCGCACTGATAGTTTACAGTACTAGTTATCGTCTTGGTCAATGTGGTCGTGTTTTGAATCGTAACTGTGTTCTCCCTTTGATTGTAGTTTGTTGCATATTCGTAGGAGAGACCACCTACGAGAACGATCACCAGAATGACCAAAACTGATACAATCTTTGAGAAGGCCATGTGATGCAACCTTTTCAAAACTACCAAACGACATCTTAATGGACCTCGAACTATTATAAGCTAACTCGTGATTATGCTGTTCTCGACACTAGAACATCTTTGTATGCGGCTAAGATCAGAAGTACGCAGTCTTTCGAAACTAACTGAGCAAATAAAATCGTTCGTGACGGCCTGAGACTCAGGCCGTCCGGTATGTCATTGCCTAGGCACTACAGGATTGCACGAGCTGGCCTCCGCTGCTCGCTGGGGTGCCATAGTTCATATTTGATTTTTCTTCCGTTGTGTTTGTTGTCTGCACGCAACTTAGAAAGCTGGTGCCCCAGTTGAAGATGACTTGGGAGTTATAGTAGTACAGAGTTGCTGTGGTTCCACTCACAAAATCGACCGTGGCTCCGCCATTGTAGCCTACAATGTCTACAGCGAAATCAACAATTGGAGCCAGGTAAGAATTGCTCCACGATCCACTGCAAATAGGTAGCGTTGAATCAAGCGGAACATCTTGGCTTGCCTGAACTAGTCCATACGCGTCCACTACGTAAAACCACACTTCGTTAATGTTTTGGTTGGAATCTTCCATAAGTTTGATTTCTAGTTTCCATCCGTTAGGAAGGTATTGTTGCGGGAGTTGGTAAAGGTTTTGAGAGCACGTATTGAATAGATTTGAACTTCCCGAGGCGGCGGGCCAATATTCTATCGACCATTGAACCATGCCAGATGTAGTTACAGCCATCACAAACTGCATTAGCGCGCTTGTGAAGCCGTTTGGAGAATATGCGTTCAGTTGCATATCCCAGTTCGCACTCGGGCTGGTTTTGATGTCCGAAGTCGCTTTGAAGGAAATGAGAGTGTAGCTCGGTATCTTGTTGCATTGAGACGTAGATCCGTTATTCATCAGGTAGTTGTTATTGCTTGAGGGCAATTTCAATTCACCAAAATTATTTGGAGCAATAATAGAATAAATCGCTAATACAACTCGGTTACCTAGGCACCTGGTTCCTCGGGTTCTGAGAACCCAAGGGCATCAGTTAGACTACACTTTTCTGCGAAGTAGCAAAAGCAAACTGAGTAGCAAAATGGAATCTCAGAATTCCGGATCAAGAGAAGATATTCTCAGAGAAGTTTTCATTCTCGTAATTCTTGCACTTTTCGTCTTTTCGGTTGTATCACTAATATTTATCCAATTGAAAACTTCTGATAAAGTAGGTATATCAGACACAGTAACCTTACTTTCTGGTTTTGTCAGCGCGCTCCTGTTTTATCTTGGGATAAAGTATGGGAAGGCACAAGCAAGTTAGAACATAATCAAGAACACGCCAATCTTCTGCTTTATACAAACGTTCGAATTCCAGAATTGCGATACCTCACGCATCATAGAAGAAGCGTTAGATAATTGATGAATCGACCTTCTCCGTTTCTTGCGGTTTCACGAACAAAGAGCTTGGAGCTGAGGTTGATTCAACTCGAAGTTGCATGCGGCGAATGCGGCGCTTCTTTCCTTAATTTCACTCCTAACTCCTTTGCTCTCTTTATCACCTGCGGATCAGAAAGAACGAACCCTGCATGGTCACAATCATCTGTTTTATCGAGTTCGCAGTAGAGCTTCCCCGATTTGATCACGACCTGAGCATTCCTTACTCTGTAGTAGTCTCGAACGACCACTGTGTTTTCGAACCTGTCAACAATCTCAAACCGCCCCTCCAGAGTGTCCTGATCAATACTTTTCTCAAGAAGCTTTTGAGCATATCCTGTGTAGCTCTTGATATCTTCCATTATCAGATCTCTTTTCTTCTTCTCATATGCGTCTATTAGTTTTGCAAACACCGAGTTCTTGATCGTGATTGTGCGATATCCACTGGTTGGCAACTTTCCGGATCCGGTTGTCAAAACGTATATATCTGTCTTACGGTAGGTACGGGGTCTCCCGTATGACTAAAGAGATAAAGGTTATACTCGATCGTGTGCTAGGGGCTGCATCGGTGTTTAGACAGGGTGGTTCTCTGAGACTTATCTTACCAAAGAAAGCATTCAGATCGCTCAAGATGTCAAATGAAGCAGAGGATTTCGACAACACGACTGTGATTCTTATCGTCACGAACAAAGGGATTATTCTCAGACGCCTAGATGACTACTTGCAAGATGAAGAAATGAAAGGGATTTGAGTGTAACCCGTCGGAATTCCAGTTTGTTCTGGCTCCACAAGGTAAGCCGCACATAAAACAAGAAAAGTGAGTTGTAAACGTATGAACTAGATAACTAGGCATTGTATAGACTAGACAAGTGGACATAATGGACAGTGTATAGACATGCGGATGGTGTTCCACGCTCAACTCGACAGATCGATTGAATGATAGATTTGATGGATCGATAACTTTGATCGAATGTCTCGCGTCGAGCAGATGAAACTAGGAGGCTGTTCGATTTTCCAAAAGCGATAGCAAAAGCTACTATCGAACCAAACAGCTATGGATAGATTTTGTTTCGATTGAATCGATCAATCGATTTCAATCAAAGGGCGCGAGAAACCCATCCGCAAACGGAGGGAGAAGGACGCCGAGCAAGAATCAGAGTAGCAAATTGTAACCACCTTGAAGGACTTCAAGCAATCGATACGAAGCAAGGCTCGCCCATAGCAGCCGACACCCCCGCGAGCGTTTAGCGAGCGAGCCCGTTAGGGGTGAAGGCGAAAGGACGAGCGTAGGCGCAAAGAGGGGGGAGGGAGCGAACGAATGTGAGCGGGAGGCCGTGAGGAGCGAAAGCGACGGACACGGCTCGCCGAAGGCGAGGGGGTAAATTTGTCCCGAAGCGAAGTCCTGAGCCTGAAGGGTATCGGCTGCTATGGTCTCGCCGAGAGGAGGGATTGAGTAAGGAAGGATTGAAGCGTTATGAAGAAAAGAAGACGTTTTTGAGATACACCCCATCTACGAGGTGTGGCTAGGTGTGAAAGTTACTGAAGAATAATCATGCGTGAACGACCTAAAACTGCACAAATACTACTCCAGCTCTCGCCTAAGCAGCGGTCTCCCTTCTCGTCGCTCCGAGAGAATTCACCCTCGTCTTTGAGCCTTCCCTACGGGCTACCCCTCAAATCCATCCCCTCTTCCGTCTTTGCTCCTCGAGCCTTCATCCAAGAATGAAGGCGCCGACTTCGCTATCGCTCGTCGGGGGGTGTCCGCTGCATAGGCTCGGGGGTGTAAAGGGGGTGCGAGAGGTGTGCTTAGGGGATTCCAAGAACCAAGCTTACAAATGGACCAGCTACTCCAATTCCTATTTTGTACTAGAGACTCTGGAAAAGTCCATCGACCGACTTTTTCGGTTTGTCGTACTTCACGACGAGAAGAACAATTCGACACAAGTCGATGAAATTGAATAGTTTCGTCCCATTCCCAAAGGGGATAAATGCAAGTGCTTCCTAAATCGCGAACTATGAATTCCAGTAATCATAGCCTGAAAAACTGGTACTTCATCACCTTATCTGTGCTCGTCCTTGTTCTGGGTTTCTCAATGCATCCAATGGTAGTGAACGGCTACTCTGAATCTAATGGGCCTCACAGTAGTGCGCAAGTTACAGTCAATGCTGGTTCGTCCTCATCTGCACAGCCGTTTCGATGCACTGTTCTTGTTGGCGGATGCGGCCAAAACCTGATGTTCATTTTGAGTGCAGGTTTCGGAATTGTGGGCGGTAATCCGACAAATGAACCAGCTTCTTATTACTTCACCCTTAACGATTGTCCTGCAGCTGGTGGGTGCAACTCACTTGCTGCGCAGGCAATTGGAATGCAAGCAAATTGGGTCCAAAATGCACCAAATAATGTAAATGCCCAACCTGTCATCTCTTCAGGAATCTCGAATTATCCACAGTTTTCGTACACTGTGTACAACCTAGACGTATACCAGAGAATATTCCAGATATCTTGGAACTCTTGGCAGGAGTGGATGAGTAAAGTATGATATCTTGGAAATTGGGGCTAATCGTTCTTTCGGTGCTCTTGATTGTGGGTTTTGGGGCTTCGAGTTATCTTGCTTTTTCCGCCAACATGTCACCAGTTGACACGGTAGCTCCGATTCCGACCGATGTATGGAGTCATGCTCCCTATCCGAACTATGAATACTTCGCCCAGTATTCGACGACTAACGGTTCAATAAGTTCAATTACAGTCATGTCTTACAGCACCGTGCTCTACGCCCTCTCAGGTTGCGGTGTTGCTACAAGCCAGTACGATAACATATCTAAGGCCACTTCGTGTATATTTGGAAATATGCCGTTGGGTATAAGCGCCCTAAATGTAACCAGTTATGCTGGACTGTCTACTCTATCCGCCCACCTAGGCGCGTTTCAGGTAAACTTGAAGACGCTTCAAATCGAGCCAAAGGCCGGATCGATGGCGTGTACGAATCCTGACTACGGGAATGGCACAAGTCCGTGCAATTAGATCGCCCACACTTTAAATCCAAGCAATCCCGCATTAAGATTCGCTTAATTCTTTAACGAAATCCCACCGGGCCCGCTCACATTTTGTGTCATTGATGGACGCCTCTAACACCTAAAGGCATAATGAAATCTCTAGCCGAGGCAGCCTACTGTCAGAAATGGATGACATCGCGCAGATACAAAGGTGTCTTTGTGAAACTGTCACATCAAAAGTGATATTGAGGCGGTCCTCCAAAACCAAATTGACCGATTGGGAACAACATGCTGAAATGTTGTTATCAAAATTGAAGATCATCTGACGGGCTTTAGTACAGGGCAAGGCAAAACAATCAGGTGGATTGAGCAAAGAATCGAACAGGTATGCTAACCTGTGGATCTGGAATCGCCTATCGAAGAATCTGCCTTGGTATTATTCCGTATCAACTAACAAAATGCCTGCAAAGTACCTGATTTCGGCCAGAGTGGAATCGGGGATTTCCAATCTGCACGATGCAATGGAGGATGAGCTCTGGAAAGAACACGCGCGTCTTACTCAGATCCTCTTTGATCTTCGAGACAGGATTTGGAAGCGAGAGACTAAGCTCGAGGATCTTCCAAAAGCCAATCCTTCCCTTATTGATGTGAGTGTTGAGCTTGTGAATCGCATGTTGAGACACTGCAACATTTGTAGGTGGAATTGCAGAGTAGATCGACTTACTGGCGAAGAACATGGCACCTGTCAGCTTGAATCTAACTCTCGCGTTGCCAGCTATTTTCATCATCAGGGAGAAGAACTGATATTCAGGGGCTACATGGGATCGGGTACAATTTTCTTCACGAGTTGCAATATGCGGTGTTGTTTTTGTCAGAATGGCGACATCAGCCGCGACAAGAACAATGGAATACTGGTAACATCAAAACAGGTTGCACACATGGCCTGGGAGCTCGGCTCAGATGGATGTCATAACATCAACTGGGTGGGCGGGGAACCAACAATTCATCTCAACACCATAGTAGAGGCAGTTGCCCAGATTGGTTCACTAGAACCAACTGAAAAGGACATGAACTACATAGCGCAGGCAAAATCGGACTTTCTCACTAGCTGGAAGGTAAGTCCTGACGCTGCGAGGTTCGGCAAAGAACTCAATGTGGCCCAGCTGTGCAACTCGAATTTCTTCGTGACCGAAAATACGATGCGAATTCTAAGAGGTTTGATAGACATTTGGTTGCCTGACTTCAAATTTGGTCCTGGCCGATGCGCTGTAAATCTGTCCCACACACCTTGGTACTGGGAAACTGTAACTCGAAATCATGAGATAGTCCATACTTGGAACGAAGACATTGTGATCCGCCACCTCATTATGCCAAACCACGTTGAGTGCTGCACAAAGCCGGTTCTCGATTGGATAGCAAAGAATATGCCAGAAGTACCAGTGAACATCATGGATCAGTTTCACCCCGACTATGCCTGTAATCCAAACGATCAGAGATACCAAGAACGATACAAGGAACTCGCAAGATATCCAACAAGCGAAGAGGTTCTCGAATCCTATCGATATGCAAAGTCGCTTGGATTGAATTTCGAAACTCTTTCTTACGAAAAGAATCTCACTGGATTGAGGGCTTGATGCTCTGGAAACTGTAACTTCTCGGCCTAAGCACCTATAATTGAAGTTAGTTGCTGTTCATCGGCAAAATAGTTTGCAGAGTTTGTATTATCGGAACTTAGCCGGCGATCACAACTCCTACGAAGGGAAGAGATACTCGCTTCCAATG
>JAJYUX010000074.1 GCA_021792315.1 archaeon | reverse complement strand
ATTCAGGAAGAGCGACGCGTATTCAGCGGCAGGATTCTGCAAAAACAATGCCTTGTCTTTTTCGTATTCTCGTTTTACTCTTTCAGAGAAAGCATCCAGACCGTCGCTTCCTTTCTTGAACTCTTTACTGTCGGTATGAATGGCAAGTTGTTTTATCGTCGGATTGAGCAGGACGATCCATTCAAGAAAAGCTTCGTCGATTTCGAGGCTAAAGCCCCTTGATAGAACCCTGTACAAAGTCCCTCTGGTCATAGTGGCCCTTCGAATTTCTTCAACAGAAATTGATTTGTCGGACAAGTTGACCGCCATAAGATAGTAAATTGCATTCCTACGTATAAAAGAAGACAAGACGATTCTCAAAACGTGGAATAGGGCATTTCATTGAGGGACTTACCAAAGCCGTAAGTATGAATGAATCGAAATGGGTGGCTGTGGACTTGCGATTAGTTAGCCAAAGTTATCGCGAACCAGTCAGATCTGAGTTCAGCTTTCTGCGTCTAGGTGGTGGCGTATGAAATCGTCCTCAGATACCGCAGTTCTAGGCGGAGTGTTTGTAGTGTGTTTGTTCTTACTTCTGTTCTTGCTCAACGGCGATGGAGTTGTTCTATCTTCGCTTTCAGCCGATATCTCCCAATATGTTTCTACAATTGAACAAATACTCGCGTATCTGGTCGTCGCTGGTTTCGCTACTATCATTATGAAGTCGCAAGGCATCTCTTGGAGGGCAGTTGGAATTACAAAACGGAATCTATACTTGGCGTTCCCAGTACTCGCAGCGCTCGGAGTCGCCACTACATCAGTAGCTTGGCTTGGAGGCGACTGGCCCTCGATGTCTTTATCCACACAGCTAGGCGTTACTTTACCACTTCCTGTTGTCATCCTTGTTGTTTTCACAATTGCAGTAGTAGAAGAGTATATCTTCCGAGGTTATGTGCAAGTAGGTACAGCAAGACGTTTCGGTGTGACAGCCGGTATGATAGTTTCGGCGGCTGTTTTCGCTCTCGCACACGTTCCAGTTGATATCAGCGGATTGGGCGTAACATCGTCAGCTACACTCGCTTCTGCGCTACCTTCACTGAGTTTTCTCGCTATAGGCCGCTTTTCTTTCGGTTTGCTTGCGTTTGCAGGCATGTATCAACTTACTGGCAACATCTTCATCACAATCATCACGCATTCTTTTTACGACTTTAGCGTGGTTTACTATCCCCCAGCTGGAGGAACGATCACCATAGTATTTGTCTGCCTTATACTTCCGTTCATTGTCGTCTTTCTCATGCAAGCCCTTAGACGGCCAGACAGCTCAAGACTTGCCGTAGATAATCTGACTTCTGTAAAGGTTTTGAAATATTAGTCTTGTTCAGATTTGGATTCGGATCAGTGGACGAAAGATGAATCGGCGTTTGTTTCTGGCATGACTTCCAGTTTGAAGTTGACAACCTCTGGTTTCTCAACCTTGCCTCCCCAACCATTTGCGAAGTATCCAGGAGCTATAATCCCAATCTCGTAGTAGTCAGGAACCAAGTCTGGGAACGAGTACTTGCCAACGCTTCCTTTTGAGATGTTTGTGCGGGTCACGATTACTCCCTTCCTCATCAGATAGAGTTCGCCGTCAACAACGGTACCTTCCTTTGCGGTTACGATACCTGAGATGGAAAGATTGGCAGCCTTGAGTTTGAAATTCGATTCGATATTGCCTCCCGCTGTAATGTTCACATCGGCACCTTCCGTCATGAATCCTTGCGCCTTGGCTCTGATATAATACACCCCACGGGGGATGTCCTGAAAGATGTAATCGCCTTTTTCGTCTGTTTTTGTGGTTATTGCCTCTTTACCCAGCCGGAACATGCCTGATACTTCCGCTCCGACCAAAGGTTTGCCAATCTCGTCAGTTATTGTTCCCTCGAGCACGCCTGTTATCTCGTTTAGGAATATCGGCAGATTCTTCCGTTGATCAGCTTCCACTAAGACGTCAGTGCTTGCGTCATAGAATCTGCTTAGTGGTGAATTGACTCTCACTTTTCCTATGCCAGGGGGGAGATGTTCAAGCACGAAGTTGCCGGTCGCATCAGTGAATGTACTGATCATACCGATCGAGACTGACGCGTTAGTGACAGGTCCCTCGATGCAGGACACCTGCCCCTCCACGCTTCCCTCGGCCATCTTCTGGACAGTGACTTCGGTTTCACCAGATGTCTTGTCCTTTTGCAGATTGTCTTGGTTCATTTCCATCTAACTCTTTTCCCTAATCATCATCTAGCTAGTATCCACCGTGAAGGTTTTCGGCAGGCAAGATCCACCTAGTGAATCTTTGAATTCCACATACAAGCTGATCAGGTCGCCTTGTTTCACAGATGTCAGGAGATATTTCCTTGCCTCTCCTACGTTGATGTCATTTCGTTGCACACCAAGGAATGAAACTCCCAGTTTTGCCCCCTTCGCAGATGTCGGTGTAATTTTGACGGAGTGGGCGCTTCCCTTTCCATTGTTAATCAGATCAAATTCGATACCTCCCAGTCCCAAATCCTTCTTTCTTTCTACAAGCTCCAGTTTTGGCTCGGCCTCTATCCTAGCCAGAGACTGCGCGCTGATCGAAAGTGATGCCGTCGCAGAAGAGAGATTACGCGTCGTATCGGTCAAAGCCGAAGTATTCTGTGCGATTGCTTTTGTAACTTCCTGCAGCTCCTTTATTGCCCCACTGATCTTCTCACTGCCCCTGCCAATGGCCATCGACCATCGAAACTGAAGAACTACAAAGATGACAAGAATGACGGTGAGGATGAGGGAAAAGAGAATCAATAAAGTGGTTGAATCGATTCCAAAAAGCACCAGGATCACGCTACAGAGTGAGTTTTGGCCCTTTCGCAGTGAAATACTTTCTTACGATTATCAATTCAGAGAATAACTCAGTTCATTATCAGTTCTGATAATCGTCTTTCCGTCTTAAGTAACCCGTGGAGATTCATTCATCCAGCATAGTGAGTATGGCACCATGATCCGAACGACAAATTCGGAATAGGAGCGCATCCAAGATAGGATAAAGAACCTACAAATGAACCAGAGGCTATCGAATCTTCGCAGAAGAGACTTTCTGAAACTAGCGGCCGTCGGGGGACTTGCTCTCTCCATCCCTCTGATTGGAAACAGGATCTCTCCCCGCTTTGTCGGACAAAACCGGAACACTTCATACTCAACCTCGTTTAATGCAATTGGAACAGTTGTTACTATCCAAATTGACGATGCAATATCCTCGGATCTCGCGACCCAGATTTTTGACAGCGTTGCGGGAAGCATAAACGGTCTAGGAACAGTATTGACAAGGTTTCCGGGAGGGACGGATCTCTACAGTCTTAATCAGAGCGGGACGCAGGAAGACCCATCTCCCGACCTCCTGAACGTAATGGAGGCCGCTACACACTTCTCCGAATCAACGGAAGGAAGTTTTGACGTCACGGTGAAACCGGTCCTTGACCTGCTTCAAGGCTATCTATCAGGTCAACCATTTCCTTCAGATTCGCAGTTTGATTCTGCTCTGCAATTGATTGGATACGAAGATGTCAGCACGTCCAACAGTATGGTTTCATTCAGCAAACCTGGAATGGGTGTTACTCTAGATGGAATAGCAACCGGTTACATACTTGACGAGTCAATAGCTCTACTCAAATCAAGGGGAATCAAGTCTGCATATGTCAACTTCGGCGGTACTCTTGCCACAATAGGATCTAGGGCGAATGGATCTCCATGGGAGGTTGGAGTCGTGGATCCAATAACCCCCACGAATGTTATTGGCACACTTTATCTGAAAGACCAGGCTGTCGCAACTTCGGGCGACTATGAAGACTACTATACCACAAACAAGGACTACTATCACATCATTGACCCTTTTACTGCGAGATCTCCACTATTCTCACATAGTGCCACAGTGGTCGCTTCGACTTCGATGCTCTCCGATCCGCTTGGCGTTGCTCTCATGGTGGAGAGTCCAAACGACGCTATGAGGCTCATGGATTCGTTCCAGGCCGAGTGTCTACTCTATACAGACAGCTCTGGAGTCATGATGTCATCAGGAATGAAGCAACTCATGACTAAATAGGAGGACTCCAAGTGTCTAATCAACGCAACAGCACACGAAAATTCGCAAAGACTAGGGTCGGCATCGTAATCATCATTCTCTTTTTCATCACTGGATATGCTTTGGTACAGGATTTCCCTTCGATCGGGTTTGGTACAAAAACAGTCGAACCTACGACTAGTTATATCACTGTTACAACTAGCACTGTAAGCACTTCTGTCTCTTCGACGAGCAACTCCAGCGCTACTTCCGGAGAGACATCAAACACGATCTCAACGAGTACGTCAGAATCGAGTAGTTCCAACTCGATCACTACAAGTTCGTCGTCTTTAGTTAGCTCGTCTGCTAACTCCAGTGCTTCCAGTACTCTCAGCATATCAAGCAGCACAAGTAGCTCTCAGAGCACTTCTACCTATAGCACCACCAGTTCTACGACTTCGAGCAGCGCGTCTTCTAGTACAAGCTCCACCTTTGCATCAAACTATCAGCTGTACACTATATCTATGGTGAATTTCAGAAACTGGTTTAATCTGACTTCAAGTAACGTTAGTTTTGTGAAGAGCTCCACTCAGATCCCGTACTATGTAGTGACTCAAGGAAGTACTTCAGTCGGGTTGATCTATCTGACTACTGACATCTCTCCGAAATCTTGCTGGGGTTACAATGGTATGATCGGAACGATATCCTATGTCAACACGACCGGAACAATCAAGGGGTTGTTTGTTTACAACAATCCTGATTCTTGGGGTTACAGGATCACTCAGCAATGGCTCAACACATTCATAAATCGGAGTGTGTTTGAACGATTACAAATTGGAGTAGACGTAAATCCAGTCACTGGTGCGACATATTCAAGTTCGGGGGTAATTGATGGCGTCAGAGATGCGGGTAGAATCGCAGTCACCGATTATCAACAGCAACTGAAGGCCGGCTCCAGTAGCTCTGTTCTCGGAGAGGCTGCAATTCTCGGCGGATTGGTCCTAAACATATTTGGTTCAATTGATTCATTGAATAATGAGTCAACAGTTGCACTAATCGCCCTGGCTTATCTTTTCGGCGCTGCGATAATCGGATTCGAGTTAAAGAGCGATAGAATAAAGTATGGAGTGTGGGCATTCTCGATCCTTCTCATCGGATTCTTCGCAGTGCGCATGGTCTCGATGGGGGACTTTTACAGTTTCATACATCTGATGTTTCCACCTTTCTGGAGGAACTTGTATTGGTATGCCCTATATGGCGGAGTTTTTGTCACTTCGCTTTTCTGGGGGAGGTTCTACTGCGGATACCTCTGTCCATTCGGAGCGTTTACAGAGATTTTGAACAAATTGTCTCCCGTGAAATTCAAGATACCTGTAAAGTACCAGTCTAAGCTTAGGTGGTCAAAATACATCGTGCTCGCGGTTGTGGTATACGGGATCCTACAGAACACATTTCTCTACCAAGTCGAACCATTTGGTACGCTGTTTCTGTTCAACGGGGACACGTTTGCTTGGGTCTTCCTCGGACTAATTCTTGGCATCTCAATCTTCTATCACAGGTTCTACTGCAAGTACATCTGCCCCGCAGGGGCGGGGATGGCGCTCCTCAGTGCTCTGAGGATTCGCGAGATCAAGAGGTGGCCAGAGTGCAAGAGATGTATGATCTGCGCAAATCAATGCGAACCCCAAGCAATCAAGGGCGACCACATCTCAGCTTTCGAGTGCATGGATTGCAGGGGTTGCGAGAAGCTCTACCTCAATACGAGGATCTGTCCTCACTACGCCCAAGAAAGAATACTTGTGAAGAAAACTAGTTGACTCAACTACATTTTCTGTATTATGCTGGATTAGGGAAAAAGACAAAATATCAAATCGCGATAATTTGTTGGTGGCGCTCGGGTGAGGACGTCCGTCAAGAAATTTAGAACGTTACAAAGCCGGAAACTGGGGCTCTATATTGTTTCTAATTGGCCTGAGCACTTTAATGGTTACTCCTCATCTTTCTTCGAACGCTCAGACAAGTGACCAAGACAACAATTGGATATCATTCATCTACGACTATCAGGATTCGAGGTACAATCCTGACTCAGGAATTCCTGCGATCTTGGTGATAATTGCTTTACTCGTTGCGCTTGTTTTAGGACTCATCCTTGGAATTTTTAGCAAAAGAAGTGAGCGATGGCAACACTGAGGTATCACGGTTGAGTGGCGATTAGGAGAAGCTTCAATTTGAATTACCGGCTGCCGATCTGCATCTTCTTGAATCTGTACGAGAGTTCGTTGTACCGTTCTTCCGGGACTTCTCCAGCAAGCTTGAACTTCTTCTCGTCAACCAGCCAAGAAGCAATTTGATAGATTTCTCTCCCGTCAGCAAGCTTCTGTTCGTCTGCTTCCCACTCTACTTCCCATTTCCAGATGGATCTTTTTCATTAATTCTTCACCACAATGGTTCTTCTAGGAAGTGCCAATCATCTTCTTCTCCCCCTTGGACAGTTGAAGTACTTTACTTAAGTTGGGGGCACGATTATCACTTCTGAAAATCGTGTCTTACACTTAAACCATCAGAATGAGAAATATCGTCTCTGAAAACAGCATGACGAGAGTCCGTTGTGGGACTTCGTCAGACTGTTTCACAACTTGAATTGACAATCTGTGAAGAGAGAGACATGCAGATAACAGTTGGAATAACTTGTTTCAATAATGGTGACAACATTGCTGAGACTTTGAATGACGTTGTAAATCAGCAACTACACGGATGCGACAAAATCTGCGAGGTTCTCGTAGTTGCGAGCGGCTGCACCGACAACACAGTCCGCGACGTGAAAGAATTTGAAAAGAAGGACGAGCGATTACATCTGATAATCGAACCGGACAGGCTAGGCAAACCTTCAGCGATAAATAAAATGATTCAGCAGATGAGGGGAGATGCGCTACTTCTAATGAGCGGCGATGTTCGGCTTCCCCAAAGGGAATTCGTCGAACACATGGTACAACGACTGCAAGGCAATACTGGGGTTGTAAGTTGTCGCCCTAAACCTGTAAACAGCATTCATACTATCACGGGGCAGATGAGCAATTCGATGTGGGGGCTACACGACAAAACCTTGTCTGTTCAAAACTCGAATGGTCTACACGGACATGCTGGAGAGGCGTTTGCAATCAAGAGGGAGGCCGTTGAAACTTTACCATCTCGGATTGTTAACGATGATGCATACATGGTTCTTAGAGCTCAGCAAAAGGGTTTTGATGTATCTTACGACAGGGAATCGATAGTGCTTAACCGGCCGCCTGAAAGTATCGCGGAATTGATGCGGCAGCGGGCTAGGATAATAAATGGTCACAACCAACTGAGAAAAATTCTAGGTGTTTCTCCAGATGTTTTGAGTTTCATCATTGTAAGGAAACCTCTTCTTGCCTTCAATATAATCGAACAGGAAGTACGCGAAGAGCAAAAAGCTGGCAGATTCAAAGCTACATCTTTTCTTGCCCTAATTACGTTAGAGCTAATTTCCCATATAATGGCCAAACTGCATCGGTCAAACAATCGCTGGACGCCTTCGGTGTCAGCCAAATGGCGAAACTGAACGAAAGTCTCGGAAATCTATTCCATACAGGAGATTCTTCGAATATCAGAAGATCAGTGGTCATTATCGTCGTTGCCTTGGCGATCCGTCTTGCTGTTGCGCCGTTTACGGGGCATCCATTTGATCTTAATGTGTGGATCAACACAGGGAAATACATCGTGGAGGGCAAGTCACCCTACGATCTTTACAATCATCTTGGGTATCCTCCTCTTTGGGGGCTCTGGACAGCTTTTGCATATTGGATCTCTTCTTTAATTTCGAAAAGTGTCTATCTCTACATCTTCTTCATAAAACTCCCAATTGTTCTGGCAGATTTTGGTGTCGCATATTATCTATGGAAGCTCTCCGCCGCTCGTTCAGAGTCACATTCTTTTCAATCAAACACAAACAAATGGTCAGCTAGTCTTCAGCCGAGCAAATTGGGAAACACTCTGGCCGCAACCTATCTCCTGAGTCCATTTACGATCATAATTGGCTCAGTTTGGGGAATGATGGACAATCTAGCGGTTCTTCTCATTATGCTTGCTGTGTTTTCGATGTTCAGGAAGGGCGACATGCTTGCTGGGATTTTTCTTGGACTGGCAATATCCTTGAAGCTCTATCCTCTGATACTTGCGCCAGTGTTCCTCATTTACTTGGCGAAGGAAAGGGATGACAAGATCAAGAGGCTCGTAAG
>JAJYUX010000073.1 GCA_021792315.1 archaeon | reverse complement strand
ACACTGTTTCTCACATCAGAACTCGAAAGAAACCAAGAAATTGGTTATTTTGACTGCTGAGTTGTGAGCGAACCCCTGCAAAAGGACGGTATTGTGACATCCCCGGGCCGGTTATTCGATGACATCCCAAACTTGAAGCGTATTTGGTGAAGTAGTCCTTCAGCAAGTCGTTCGTCAACGAGCCACGCGTGATTTCTAACAGACGTTCCGCCCTTCAAAACTACAAACTCATTTAAGTAAGAAATTTCCTACTTCTATCCCGTAAATGGCACAAGAAATCAAATTCAAGACCGTAAAAGTTTCAGAGAAAGGTCAGGTTGCGATTCCAGCTGACATTCAGCGTGAAATGGGTCTGGCAAAGGGCGATGAGCTGTTGTTGATAAAGAAAGGGGAGAAAATAATACTGGAAAGACCCAAGAAGTTTGCTCATAGACTGGAAAACGAGTTCGCCGATATTGAGCGAATTTCAGAATCTTCGCTCAAGAAGCTCTGGCTGAACAAGAGCGATGAGATCTGGAATAGATACCTCAAGGCCAGCAAGAAATGATATCACAGCGAGACATTCTTCTTCTAAAGTTTCCGTTCTCCGATCTGGGCGGGTCGAAAGTAAGGCCAGCCCTTGTCATTTCGAATGATCAATACAACGCGAGGGCCGAAGATTTCATCGCCGTTGCCATCACTTCGAATTTGAAAACTCGAGGCCTTTCGATTTTGGTGACAAACGACGATCTAGAGAAGGGCAGATTGATTGTTCAGAGCAAGATCAAGCCAGATAAGATATTCTCAGCCAGCAAGAAACTGGTAAGGATGAATGTTGGCAAAGTGAATGAGAATATTCATCAAAAAGTCCTGCGAACGATTTGGGAAGTAATTGGAGGCAATTCGATTCACTCATTTGATTCAATCTACTGAAATGTGGCAAGTGATCGCGGAGCGCTTGATTTCTAACAGACGTTCCGCCCTTCAGAAACAGCATTACGAGATTGCCCCTCGTGGAAGGGTTGCTTATGCAGACTAGATTAATAGTGCGGTCAATACTACAGAAATGGCCCTAATTATGCTGGTATCCGATTGACTCCTAGTTTATCAAAATCCCTGTCAAAGCTGAACACACTTTGAATAGAATGAGCGCGAATAAGAGCATAGGTGGTGCAGTCTGTGAAGCTGAGAGCAGTATCGTGGAATTTCTCGCCAAAGATTTGCCAGGCTTCTTCGAAAATCGACTTGTCAACTGACAATATTACTATCGACTTTGATGCCAGAACAGCGTGGCCTAGCTCGATTGCTGTTTTCCTATTATGCGTCCGTGAATAGCATGTTGTTATCGACTCATCGAGCACATAATCCGAACTATACAGCTTAGTACTCTTTGATCTCGCTTCTGCAAATTCCTGAAAAAGTGTTTTAGCTTCCAGGTGATGGTCATCATCTTTGTTGTGGAGCGCCACAAAGGCGTCTGTGTCTAGGAATACTTTCAAAGTTCTCGTCCGTACAGTATAGTATCGTGTCGCTCTGAGGCTTTTTCGTCCTTATAGGAGACAGGCTTGAGCTTGAAGATAGGATCCTCGGTCGATATTCCCGATTCTTCCTCCGTCCACTTCATTATAGCTTCCCTTGCAGCCCGCCTCAGAGTTTTCCCAGCTCTCTTAGAGGTCTTGCGGAACTCTTCGTATTCCGACTCCTCGAGAATGGTCTGTACAATCCTCTTTTTCATTCCAATTCAGATGTGAATGCGGATGAATAAAAGGTTAATTGTACTTCTGAAAATTGGCATTCTTCCAATGGGACCATCCCGATCATGAATGACAAACATCATTTAGTGACCCTTGCTCGTCTATGTGAAGTGTACAACAAGCTCAGGAGCTAGAAGGTGAGAAAATACAGGGAAGAAAAGATCAATCTATCTAAAACCGATTTGAGAAGGCTAGCACTAGAAACCAGACGTAACAATCCAGACCTGAACAAGATACACAGCCAGATATCCCAGGTGAGTGATTCGGATCTGACCAATTCAAGCGTACCCCTAGGCATAGTCAGGGACAAGAGTGGAAAGTTAATAGTCTCATTCCTGTTCACGCTTGCTCCTCTCTCCTCATTTCGCATCATAGAGGGTGGTTTCCCGCAGGGCTTCCCTCCAGAAAATACCTTTGCAGTCAGAGCAAAGCGTGTAGGAGTACGCGAATTCGATGTGAAGTACGACTCATTGCACGCAGAGCTCTGGAACGAGATCGTCACGCAAAGAAAGAGAAGGTACAAAGCATATTCTCCTAACCCCAAGAGATTCAGAGTTGCTCCTGGAGCCAATTGATCCAATGCCCGAGCAAACTGGCCTGCCTTTCGAAGATGAGATCAAAACTATTCCATCCTATTTCTGGTTCGATATGACCATCCAACAATGCCTAGAACACAAAAATAGAACTTTGCTTAAAGTTCGGATTAGTAGATGCGGTTTTTGACAACATACGGTTGAGTAGTCACCTCAGAGATGTGCGCTTAAATATGTAGTCACCTATTCAGTTGTTGTGCATATTGAAGTACGAGTAGTCAACGGGAGAAAGAAATACTATCTTGCGGCTTCGTACAGGTCGGGGGATAGGATAGCTAAGGCGCGCATTTTCTTGGGTACGAATCTCAGAGGCGACGAGGTGAACAGACGCTCAAAGGACGCATTGCGCGAGCTTGAAAATAAGATTCGCTCCGCAAAGTCGATTGGCGACCCATATCGGACTATTCTGTCCTCTCGCGAGATGAAAGATATCACAGTCTTGACTACCAAGGTCAGGATACGACTGGCTCACTTCAGCGAGGACGCTTGGAAGAACTTCACCGAGGAATTCACATACCACACTAACGCCATCGAGGGGTCTAGAGTCTCGAGGCAGGAGGTAAAGCAGATCCTCGGAGACAGGATATGGCCAGAGAGAAGTATGGAGGAGATATCCGAGACGCTAGGCGTAGCCGAAGCAGTAAAGTACCTCAGACTTTCCAACGACCATCTTTCGATGGATCTCGTAAGAGAACTCCACAGACTAGTCTTCAAGAACTCAAAACCGTTTGCCGGAAATACGAGAAGAAAGAGCGGAGTCGAGGTGTCTGTCGTTGACAGAGAAGGGAGAGTGATTCACCAAGGGGCTGCTTCAAATCAGGTCGATACAATGCTAAAGCGTCTTGTCGCCTGGTACCGCAAAAACAGAAACAAGTATCCACCATTGGTCCTTGCGGCCGTGGTGCACAACCAGTTTGAAACCATTCACCCCTTTGAGGATGGGAACGGGAGAGTCGGCAGGTTGCTCCTAATAAACGTCCTTCTCAAGCATGGACTACCGCCTCTCAACATCGAGATCGAGAACCGTAGAGAATACTACGAGGCGTTAAGAGAATATCAGAATTCGGGCAATCTTCGACCCACTCTTGAACTGTTGCTGAAAGAATATCGGAGGCTAAGGAGTGCGTTGAACAGGTGACTACAACATTGTTGGGATGTAGTCACCTATTGAGAAGTTTCCTCGGAATCCGTCAGAGGTAGAATTACTGTTGCCCCTTTCTTTGGAACTTTTCCCCTGAATTAAGACCCATTCGGGAAGAAACAAACAAGTGAAAGCACTACCCTAGACACATTAGGACAAGACACTCTGAGATGGTTGAGGAAGTTATAGTGACAGGAAAAGGACAGACAACCATGCCGGTCAAACTTCGGGCTAAACACAAGATCAGACGCGGAACTAAACTTGAAGTGACTGGCACGAAGGAAGGAAAACTATTGAAACCAAAACCCATGGTAACTGACAAGTCCGGGATCCATTGGATGGTCAACATTACCTCTCAGCAGACACAGTAGTGACACCAGAACATTCCGTTTTTCTGACTTGCGTAGCTCCAAATTTGCCGGACTGCTAACTCGTCTCCAGTATAAAGCCGTCAAGAGTGAGTCTATACGTCCTTGACGTAGAAGTAAAGAGTGGAAAGGCTGAAGGCTCCGATAGATACTGCTACATAGCCCACCACAGTCTTCCATTCTCCTACGCTCCAGATACCTCTGATGTTGCTGGGTAACCCGCTCGCCAGTTCACTCGGGGAAAGAAAGCCAAGTCGAGCCAAAGGAAAGAACAATGCCATGAAGTACCATATCACAAGTAGCCCGATTATTGCTATCACTGTGTTGGGAGCAACAGTGCTGATTGCAACTCCGAGCGTCGAGAGCATGACAAGAGAAAGTGCCACGAGGAATATAGAATACAACAATCCGTACATTTGGTAATCACTTTTCAGAAGTTCCAAAGACAGGCCCACCGATACAAAGGATATCGCCCCAAACATTGTAAGTACGTATAATATTCGAGAACAAAACTTGGCGAACAAATAGTCGAAGCGAGTGACCGACTTGCTCATCACCGAATCCGCAAATTCCCCCGTTTCAGAGGAGACCGAGCTAGCAGTCAGACCTATGATTATCACGCTCCAGATCAGGATAAAATCCGAGAGTCCGGCGCCAACGACCTGAGACACTGTGCCTCCAGATGCCGAGCTCAGCACCCTAATCACCTCAAGAAATAGCGCGGCGATCAACCAACCATAAGTGAGCTTGCTCCGAAAGAGGCTAGAAATGTCCGCTTGCAGTATCGCCGCAAATGGCGCGAGCTCTTCTCTTAAACTAGATTGCCCTGAGGAATCCACGTGATTCTTCTCCCTTCAACATATCCAAGAACGCGTCCTCTATGCTCGAGCTGGACGACGTTATCGAGATCAGATCCAGTTTGTATTTGGCAATCAGGCTAACCACTCCACTCAGCACATCCAGAATCGGAGCGCCTTCAAAATCTAGATCGACTGCGAAATCGCCCCTCCTTGAATAATTCTTGATTCCGCCGATCTCTTTCAATCCGGCACAAAATTGGTCCAAGTTTCCGTCTAGCTCTAGTCGCAGGGTACTGCTTCGAGAGCTTTTTTTCATATCTTTGATCGAGCCAGAGAAGATTACCTTTCCATCGTTTATCACGCTCGCATGAGTGCATATCCTGTCGATGTCGCTCAGGATGTGCGAAGACACGAAGACGGTTTTCTTCTTACCCATCTCCGAGATGAGTTCCAAGGTGGATTTCCGACCAGCAGGATCAAGACCCGAGGTGGGCTCATCCAGGATCAGAAGCTCCGGATCGTTCATCAAAGCTGCTGCAAGCCCCAATCTGGTCACCATCCCAGTTGAGAACTCCCTGATCTGCCTCGAAGCGCTTGGGAGAAGTCCGACGGCGCGAAGGAGGCTTGACAGCCGTCCCATACGTTCTTCCTTAGTTAGAGCGAATAGCTTCCCAACAAAATCGAGATATCCGATAGGCGTCATCCTTGGAGGAAGTTTTGGATTCGTTGGCAGGTAACCTATCCTTCTGCGCAAGCCAGACGAACTCGACGTCATCTTTTCTCCAAATACTCTCACCTGCCCGGCCGTCGGTCTAGTCAATCCTAGAAGCAATCTTATGGTAGTAGTCTTGCCAGCCCCGTTTTGACCCAAGAAGCCCAGTATCGATCCCTTGTCGACGCTAAGGCTTACGTTGTTCACCGCGATCAACTTGCCGCCGAAGATTTTTGTGAGGTTTTCAATCTCGATGACGCGAGTTGACATTGGCAGACTTCTTGACAGATTGTAGATAAAAGGATACGTTCTAATGTTTGGGCAGCTAATCGTTGACTAGAACTTCGTTCTCCCGTCAGCTGCAAAGCTCCATTGTGACAATATGAAAAGAGTTGTTTGGTTGGAATTGCCTTGAAACCCGTTTCCATCTCCGAGATGATTTCCGAGGGTCTAACTTTATGCAGTGATTTCAAAATCAGTGAAATACAAACTCCACCGAGATACACCAGCGAAGGTACCAACACTTACCTTTCTGCCATCATCAACACTGATAGCAGTTGCAATCGCAATGTCTTTGAAGTCACGCAAGATTCAGAGATTGGCAGTGGCTAGCAATTCGAGATTTGAGCTCTGTTTTCGCAGATTTCATTCATTTTTCGCAAGGCGTAATAGCGATCTAATCTTCACTAAATAGAGAGGCTACACGCGCTTGGACCCAGACGAAATCGAATTCGAAAGAATGCTTGACAGATTGGAGAGCGAAGGTTTGCTTGTGAAGTGGCCTAACACTCCGCAATGCGAATGGATAATTTCTGACGAACTTAGTACTTACTGCACTCACCCCATGAACTCGCCAGTACATATGGCTCGACTAGGGCGTAGAGTCGGTGCATGCTGCGTGGGTTCTTGCCCTTTCGGGGCGCTCTTTTCTCATCAGGGTATGTGAAACATACTAGCAAGTCAATCCAAGAATCAATACGTCAACTTGTGACCAGCTCTCGCACGATCGTCAGTGATCCCCTTTCTCCGAGTTCTGAAATCCTCGTATCCGAAACTCGCTCATTTCTAGACCGAAGAGGCGATGATGTTACACTGCAAGAAAATTCATTGTATGCCTTCTGAGACATCCTCTCCACGCCACGACTTGGCTTGCGCGAGTTTACTGGTCCCTCGGGCAAAGGAGAGGACATTCGAGATGCTTGAAAGTGCAATCTGAGATGTTCCAATAGAGATACTTTGTTTCTAGGTTTCCTGATTATCATCCAATCAGGGAAGACTAGTGTTCAAAGCTATCATGCCCAGACTGCAAGTGCTTAAACCCAGAGAAAGGAAATTAGCACTCACACAGATTTGAAGAGCCGTCGAGGACTCAGGTTGCAACATTTTGTGATATTTTTGCAGAATAAGCGTCAGGCTTTATCTTCACCGCTTCCCACAGCGACCATATGAAAACTGCTTCAAAGACGACCAAAAGGATGACAAAGCAGGCTTCCCATGATGACCAGACATCAATCCTGCCGATGATCGGAACAAAATAGTATGTCTGGTTCAGGTTGACTATGTGTGCCAGCAGGCTAAACTGTTCGTCGACCACCATCAAGGCGATGAGAAATGCCGGCTGAGAAAGCATTACCATGACAAACCACTGAAACTTCATTGCGATCAATACAATGTGCTTCATTGTACAATTAAAGTGATCTAGCGCAGCACCTCTCTCAGGAAGTTGCGAAGGTCAAGTCAGTCCGTCACATTTCTGTAAAGATGAGAATATTTCAGGCGAAAAAAATTTCGAGTTCAAAGCAGAATCGAAAGCACTAGGATGATAACAACCGCTAGAGCCGTGTAGACAAGTTCCAGTCGAACCGCACGCTTCAAAGCCCTCCTTTGTTCCTCTTCCAACTTCGCATCATCATCGAATCGGAATTTATACGAAGAGAACTTTGAACTCGAGTAATACGGCCGGGTTTTTTTCAGAGGGATTCTCTTGCGATTTCTTACTGACTCGAAAAGCGGGAGGAGCCAGCTAAAGTCATCCCTCTTCCCCTCAGGTCTGGAATCCTGTTCGTCCTTTGATAGCACCATCCACTATCGCCCGCAATGGTGTATGCGTGGCTCGTCCAATTACGTGTTTCTCTCTGTCAAAGGCATCTCGTGAGCTACCCACGACTGAAGGTCGTGGGCTTCTTTTGTTCCACGATCTTAGCAAGGCTTCCTGTTTCTGCCACCATGCTTGCTCTGACGTGTGGAATACTGTTGAAGTACTCCTTCAGAGTATTTGCAAGAGTGTCCGCAGGCGTTAATTCCCTACGCACCGTAGGTACTCCTTCATGTTCAATGTTTCTGGCAGCGTTCAAGTCTCTATCTAACACAAGTTCACATTCTTTGCAATGATATGTTCGATCATTGAGTCCTGTTTTGTTCATCGCACCACACTGTGAACATTTTTGTGTTGTTGGGTTGGATCTTGATATTTCAATCGGTGTTTGTGCCTTCTTTTCAAGAGCACTGGTTATTCCACCGAGTGAAGTGTTCAAGATTCGTCTGCCCCAGATTCGCTGCCACGCTCTTATCGGGTCATCCTGATAGCAGATTACATCATACGTACTCACTAACTTGCCTACGAGTTTGTTTCGAATATCTTTCTTGATGCTTGTCGTCTCGTCGTACTTCTTTTCGAGCTTTGTTTTGGCTTTCCACCAGTTGTGCGAGCGGTACTGCTTCCTGCTGAGATGCCTTGCTAATCTTCTCATTCGGTTTGACACTGGAACTTGGTAGCTGATTCTAACGCCATTTGAGAGAGTGATCTGGTTCTTGATTCCAAGGTCGATTCCAATGCGCGTTGGAGTTTGTGTTGGTTGGGGTGCGCATTGCGTCCTTTCTCTTTCTTGATAGGTTGTCATGTGCAGGTAGTATTCGCTGTGTTTTCGAACGAGTATTGCTGAGGTTGTCTCTGCTGCTTTTGGTATTTGGAGTAATCCACGCACTTTCAGCTGTTGCTTGATTCCTTGGATGTGGATGTATTTCGTGTCGATGATTTTCCATGTGTTTCCATACTGCTTCAGCGGTATCGAGTTCACTTCACTCTTGAATCTGAGTGT
>JAJYUX010000072.1 GCA_021792315.1 archaeon | reverse complement strand
CCAAAGGTAAGTTTGAAAGATTCTCTTCATACGAAGAAGTGAATGTTTTGAGTTCCTTCTTGTTGGAGAGGGCAGAAACCCCGTAACGATAAACAAGTGATGGCTCGTTAATCTGGACCGATGAATAACCGAGCTTAGGTAAACCTAGGATGACCTTCTTCAGCATCTTTGCAAACTCTTCTACAAGTTCAGTTTTTGTTGAATAAAATTCGTTTGAAACAAGACTCGCTAAAGTATATGGACCTGGAATCGAGATCCTCAGCTTTCTTACTTTGTCCTTCGAATCTACAAGGTCCAGAGCCGACTTGGAAGCATAATTCAATAGAAAAGACGAATCTTTTGGTGGGATTATCCTCTTGGCTACCGAAGGCTTCCTGTAGAATGAATTGGTATCGTACCATCTTGAAAGGTCAGCTCCGCTTTTCAAACCAGATATCGACTCTGAAAACGGCCGAATGAAATCCTGCCAACGCAACTGGCCGTCGGAGATTCTAGTAATTCCGAACTTGATTTGTTGTTCCACCAACTCTGACGAGTCTAGTTCGATTGTATCGTCGAGCAAGTCTCGTGTTGCCCTTCCTCTGTCGTAATCGCGCGAGACGCGAACGGTTCTTTCTGAACGTGAATGAATACCAGTAAGAGCAGAATCGACACTGAAAACCATCTATGAAGCAGCTTTTGGCAATAGACGTTTCCCGTGCTATTAAATCTGGATTGACCGCGATATTCTTTAAGGAATTTTCTTGGCGCTAGTTTAGTATCAGCAGGAAACGGTTAAATGTGGTGAACGGAACCGAAATCAAAATAATCGGTTCTAACAATTTGAATTTGGAAATCACTTTCGAAAATAATGTTCCTGTCTCCAAGATGCCTGTTGAATTCGTAGAACGAAAGGGTAAGGGTCACCCAGACACTCTCTCGGACAAAGCATCCGAGGAGTTGAGCATCTCCCTCTGCCAGTATTACTTAGAGAAATTCGGAAGAGTCTATCATCATAACGTTGACAAGTGTGTACTTGTGGGTGGACAATCTAAAGCATGGTTCGGGGGTGGCGAAGTTTCAGAGCCGATATATCTACTTCTTGTCGGAAGAGCTGCGGCGAAGATCGACGGAACTCCAGTGCCCATCGAAAAGATAGCTGAGGAAATGACGAAGGATTGGATAAGCAAAGATATGCACGCGTTGGATCCATCAAAGCACCTCAAGATTGCTACTAAAATCAGGCCTGGCAGCATTGACCTAGTAAAGAACTTCGACCTGAAAGACGAGATTCCACTTGCCAACGACACGAGCTTTGGCGTTTGGTTTGGTCCTCAGACACAAATAGAAAATGTCGTCTATCATGTTGAAAATGAACTGAATTTGACTTCAACAAAGAAGAAATTCCCGCAGATCGGCGAGGACATTAAGGTCATGGGCGTCAGAAGGAGAGACAAGATAAACCTGACAATTGCATGCGCAATAGTTTCCAAGTACGTGGCGGACGAAGCCGCGTACAAGGAAACAAAGCAAGTGATTCATGACATAGCCCAGAAAATAGCGAATAAGTATAGTACTATTGATGTCACTATCAAGGTAAACACGGCAGACAATTTTGCGAAGAATCTCTACTACCTGACGGTGACAGGGACGAGCGCAGAACAAGGAGATGATGGTCAGGTGGGAAGAGGAAACCGCGCGAACGGACTAATTACTCCATTCAGGCCTATGACGCTTGAAGCCACAGCGGGGAAAAATCCCATCAGCCACACAGGAAAAATATACAATATTTGTGCAAGTATGATTGTCTCGAAGATACTAAAGGAACATTCGGAATTAGAGCAAGTTAACTGCTATATTGTCTCGGAAATTGGCAAACCAATCAACGAACCTCAGGCGATAAATGTCCAGCTCAATGCAAAGAAAACTCCAAAATTACAAAAAGATGTCCAAGAAATAGCGGAAGAAAAGATCAAAGAGCTCCCAACATTGTGGAAACACATTGTAAAGCGCGAACACTCGCTGTTCTAGACCGCAAAACTAATTGTGTCAACAAAGAGTGATGAGAGCGCGGAGCTCTCGATTGCGGCTAGCGTTTGGCTTTCGTCAGTAGCTGGTCTACGTTGTCCCAGTTGATTACGTTCCAGAAAGCGTCCACGTAGGCTCCCCTGTCATTCTTATACTGCAGATAGTAGGCGTGCTCCCAAACATCGCACACGAGAAGTGGAACGGAAGTCTGAGTGGCTAGCAAGTTGTGCTTCTCAGATTGCATTGTCAACAGCTGGTCGCTGGTGGGATCGTAGATGAGCAAACCCCAGCCAGAACCTTCAACACCCTTTGCCGCCGCAGAGAGTTGTGCCTTGAAAGCATCGAAGGAACCAAAGTCTTGATTAATCATATCGGCGAGTTTTCCGCCTGGCTTGCCGCCTCCGTTGGCTTTCATGTTTGGCCAGAAAATCGAGTGAAGAACGTGACCAGCAAGATTGAAGCTCAGATCCCTTTCGACCGCCTTCAGATCAACTCCCTGCCAGTTGTTCTTGCGGCCGGTGTCGAGTTTGTCTAGTGCTGCGTTAGCACCGGTGACGTAAGCATTGTGATGCTTGTCGTGGTGCAGAGTCATGATTTCCTTTGAGATATGCGGTTCCAACGCGTCATACGCGTAAGGAAGACTGGGAAGAGTGTATTTCTTTACCATGCGTCGAAAAACCCAATGGTGGGTTTTAAGACTTTCAGCTCTTTTCTGAAGGATATTAGTTAGTGGATTACGTCTGGAAAACTACATGTCAGACTTGACTAACTTTCCATATCTTCCGATGTTCAGCTGGACTTCGCCACGGAAAGCCTTCGTGTAGCCGTTCTCAATCTTGACCTTATCTCCAACATCAACGGAGTTTATTTGTTCACCCCAAAGAGAGAGTTTGATTGTGCCAGAATCATCGCGTATGGTGGCATCGGCCACTGTAGACGTACCACCAGCTCTTAAGTTAACAGTTCGCGTCTCTCCCTTCTCGATGACTTCTCCTTCGACATCTACTCTGCTAAGTTCGCCCTTAAGGTCAGAAATTTTCAATTCGGTTTAACAAAACATCCCTCAACTATTGATTATTTAAACTGATTTTTCAGTTCTCGGATACGGTTTTAAGACAATTGACAAGATCTATCGAAACAGTCCACTTCGGTATCCCACAATGTCGGAATCAACGTTGGTTGCTTACACAATTGTCATCACCGCTCTATCATTCCTGATCTGTTTATTTCTGACAAGATATCTGGTTTCCTATCTTCCGAAGAAAAATATGACTGTCATGGATTACCACAAAGATGGTAAGCCGCAGATACCCAGGCCTGGAGGTCCCGCAATTATCGCAGCTGTGACAATATGCGAATTGATTCTGTTTGGCGTGACTGGTAGTCTTTCTGTGCTGGGACTGGCTCTTGTCACTTTGATTTCTGGAGTTATTGGTATAGTGGACGACCTAAAGACGCTTGGAGGAGTAGTGAAGCCTGCGTTACTACTTTTTGGAGGAATTCCCCTTCTGGCGTTGCAGTATTTCTACCCCAATAGTGTGGTATTTGACTATCACCTATATCTTCCGCTTTTCTCCGAACCAACAAAGATACCTTTGATTTATCCTCTCCTGATTCTAATCGCGATTCCCGTTGTGACCAACACGATCAATACAATTGATGTGTTGAACGGAGTAGTGAGCGGCTTTATTCTAATTGCGTTCGTTCCTGTGGTTTTTGGCATGACATTGAGACTGATTGTCGGAAAGGAGAACCCAGTTGTATATGCTTCAGTCTTGCCAATAATCGCAGCAACCATCGCCTTCTACTCGTTCCACAAATATCCTTCAAGGATATTTCCTGGTGACTCGGGCGCTATGACGCTAGGCGCCGCTTATGGTACCGTAGCCATCATCGGAGGAGTCGAAGTCGTAGCCGTGATAGCTATTCTCCCAGCAATACTGAATTCGTTTTTCTTTCTGTCCAGTGTAAAGCGACTGGTGGAACACAGAGAGATCAAATCGCAACCAACAATCATGCAGCCTGATAACAAAATGGTTTCGTCCAATGATCCCAAGGCACCAGTAACTCTCATGCGGTTGCTAGTGTCTGCGAAGGCAAAAAGCGAGAAAGAAATTGGCGCTGACATTCTGAATCTAACTGCATTCTCGAGTTTTCTTGCACTACTCACTGCAATATTGACTTGGGTGATAACAATTGGCAAGTAGCGACCCGATTAGGATGCTCCAAGGGATATTTGTTGCAGTGTGGTTTCTCGTACTTGCGGGAACGATAATTATTTTTGAGCTCATAGTTCCGTTGGCACTCTTTCATTCCCTACTCGACGGTGTCATTAAAGGAGTACTAGCTACTCTACTCGTCGCTGTTTGGCTCGAAATTTTCATTCTCTTGCGCAATGCAATGGTGAAGAAACAGCTGCCGCATAGCGTGACTCGTGGATAGTTTAAGTTGTATTATTCCACGCCAGTCGTTTCTCTTCATACGCGCTTCTGGAGTAAACTACTCTGGCTGGAACTCCAACCACAACTGACTCTGGCGGGACATCTTTCGTAACGACAGCTCCCATAGCAACAACACTGTTCTTGCCTATCTTGACTCCTGCCTTTACAACAGCGCCAGCGCATATAATTGCCCCATCTTCTACTGTGACTCCAATCATCTTCTGTGACAACGGATAGGGGTCGTTAGTCAGAGTCACAGA
Organism: archaeon; assembly: GCA_021792315.1. The sequence continues at coordinate 3,860 of JAJYUX010000072.1, read as the reverse complement.
TGGCCCGACGAACACGTTGTCTCCTATCCGAGAAAGGGGCGCTATGTAGGCTAGGCCCTCTACTTTGCAATTCTTCCCAATGACAACATTGTAATCGACATGTGCGAGAGAACCTATCTTCGTATTGTCTCCGATTTTGGTGTCAGAACCGACGTAAGCAAAATGCCAGATTCTGACGTTTTTTCCTATGATTGCGGAAGGTGAAATGCGGTTTTGGACTTTTGAAGAGGTCTTCTTGGGAGGCAAGATTCTCTTTTTTGTTTTCAAAGGAGTCTAGCAACCCATTCGAAGCATCAATCTAGATGACTGGGCCGTCCCTTCTTCACTATCTTTTCGGGAAGCTTTTCCTTGTGTTTTGTCAAGAACTCAAGATCTTCTTTCGTATTCCTTAGATCGTCGGGGAGCATAACAGGAATCTCATCAGTTATTGGGTAGTATCTCCCGCATTCTACACAAAAAAGAGCACCGTCAACAACAATCTCGCCTTCGGAGTTTACTTCGAAAAGTTCGAGCGGGTAGTGCTTGTCTATCGGACATGCGAGAATATCGAGCAACTTTCTCTTCAACTATGACGACTCCGCTGGTTTCAATTTGAAGTTCAGTTATCTTGACTATTTAATTTGTTGGAATTACTGCTTCTGAACGCTTGTGAATTGTCTGATTTTCTGGACAGTGTTATCGTCCAATCTAATATTGAATGCTTTAGGGGGTTTCTCGGAGAAGCCCTTAATCGGAGGGCATACCACGGATGCGTCCAGCTTCACTCCAGTATTTGCGAGATGATCTAGGAAGCGGTTGTACTCTTCCAAATTGCGCCATTCAGAATTTCTTTCGTTTGAGAGAGCCATCCAAACATCCAAGGTGTTGTTAAACAGAAGTGCATGTCTTAGCTCTTCAAGGTTTTTTGCTCTGGGCATTGAGCTGTCAAGTAGGAACTGATGTTCTACAGAGAAAAAGATTGCCCCTCAAAAGAGGGGCGGCCAGCGATCTGCCGGCCATTGTAGATTATTCTGTATCTAGGCAGTCCTCAGAGGGAGCTTGTGAAACTTTGAATCGGTTCCGTTCACTACTCCGACCTCTACCGGTGAGTCTTCGTTAGTCGCCGTTTTGATTGCTTCCTTTGCAAGATCGATCAGGGCTTCTTTGGACATATCGGTTTGGTATTTTCTTTGGAGGTACTCTATCGTCTGTTCCGACCTGTGTCCGATTGCAAACGCGGACCCTCTGAAAAATGTTCCACTAGGATCGACCTGGTAAAGTTGAACTCCTGTCGGATCCTTTCCAGCTATGATAACCGATGCGCCCAGGGGCCGAACAGCGTAGATGGTGTACTGATGTAGATAGGAGCTCAAGCTTTCCGCTGCTGTCTTTACATCGATTGGTGAACCGAAAGTCAGATTGTGTTTCTGCGCTTCAGTGCGAAGCTCTTGGATAAGTTTTAGGACGTCTCCAATGTATCCAGCTCCTGTGGCACCTATGTGATCTTCTACGAGGAAGACTTTCTCCGATGGATCTATTAGAGGCCTCGTCGGCTTGAGTTGACTAGCAAGAACTGCAACTTCGTTCGTCCTGATTCCCAATGTCGTCGATCCGCGGTTAACAGCCTCAAGCGCGAAGTCCACCTGAACAAGTGAACCTTCAGGACTGTAGAAGTAAGGCATACGTCCTCCGTATTGCTGTTGTGATTCCATTTATGCATCAACTCCTAATTTGCCATCACCTGAATCGTTGCGGGAATTGATAGAACGTCGATTCCATTGCCTGATCCTGGATCTCTTTCCATTGCCGCTTTAACCGCCGATGTTGCAATAGTCTTTGCATCGTCCATCGTCAATTCCTTCTTGTAATTGCTCTCGAGAACACCATATGCTATCGGGCTACCCGAGCCAGTGGAGACATACTCCTCGGAAGATACAGCTCCGCTCATATCCGAGATGAAGACATGAGGTCCAGTCGCGTCAACACCAGCTACGATAAACTCTGCGTAGTATGGTTGATAGCTCTTCAATCCATTATATGCAATGTTTGCAATGAGTTTGGAGGTCTCCTTCACTGTAAGTGGAAAGCCTCTCTGGAGTGTCACTAGCTTTCGTTCTGCCCTGACGACATTCACGAGGTACTCGGCGTCTGAAACTTGCCCTGCAATCGCAACAGCCAATGTTTCGTCGACCGGTAGTATCTTTTGGGTTTCCTTTGATCCAATGAAGAACCCTTTGCTTGCTCTCTTGTCTGATGATAGTACGACTCCGTCCTTACAATTTATTCCTACAATTGTTGTCAATTGACATTCTCCTTAACCTAGAATATAGGAAACGAATACTAGTTAGTGACTAGCTTGACTCGGAAACAGGTCACAAGGAGCTTCTCTCAGGAAGCTTTGGAATAGAGCGACGCACTCGAGTTCTCTACACTCCTGAGAGCTCGAGACACGTTGTCAAACAACTCGAAAGCAGATCGCGTTGCAAAGGATATGGATGCCGAATCCTTTGGATAGGTCTCGATAGTCAGATTATCATCCTTAATCTTGAGAGAGATCTTTACTCCGGTCTCATTTGTGATCCAAGAAAGCGTGACCGAATCTCCATTCTGAGTCGAGCCCAGCCAGCGAAGATTGCCAAACCACTTGTAACTCAGCGAGTCCACCAGAAGGTTGATGTAGAAGCCGTGAGGTAGAACCGCCTGAAGCAATTTCACCGAATACGGTTCACTGGTAGGTATTTTGTGAGTTCTCGGACTGACTTGAGAGATTGTGCTGATTCCCTTTTGGCTTATCTTGTAGGCGTGAGCAAGACGTTCGACGTAACCATCACGTTGCAATCTATGTAAAGCTCGGGACAACGTCTCTTGATGGAGACCGAGTTTTCTCTTTATTCCTTGAAACGAGAGCTCTTTTTCTTCATCAACATCCCCCATTGCTTTGAGAATAGCAAAATCATTGGCACTGGGGAGCTCCAGAGCGGCCATGTCCACACCCTCCTGGCCAATATCAAACGGCATAATGGAAACGACCCTGTACTTTGGGAGTAGTCCCAAATATATACTTTAGCTTAGGTGTTTGCGATGGTTTCGATTCATCAGCGAGTGTCATGGTAGGAGTGCAAGGTATCTTTTCCATCATTCCCGTGCTCCACTTGAGAAAAATGGAAAAATACTGTGGTCGATTATCAAATGTTCAGATAGATCGGGGCTCCGGAAGTGTTGCTTGCGATAGCTGCTTCCGCTATAATCGTATTGTTCAATCCGTCCTTAGGTTTCACGAGTGGAGCTCTCCCGTTCTTCAAAGCCTCCAGAAAAGAACTCATTTCGGCGACCAATGGCTCCCTAAAGTTTCGCCTTGGTATGCTCGTACCTTTTGCATCGTCGAATCGAGTTTCTTGGGTGACGAAATCTAGTGTAATAACTCCCTGAGTACAGACCACAGTAAGCTGACGCAGGCGCTTCGGTGTTACCCAGTTAGAGACTATGAAAGCAGTCTTCATGCCGGAGAATCCGAGGGTGATTGCCGCGAAATCCTCTCGCTTTTCCGACATAACCTTTCCCAGTCGAGCATAGACCACTTTCGGTTCTTCGTCGAACAACCATCTGGCAGTATCAATATCGTGGACAGTAGTGTCAGCAACTATGCCTACGTCCGTAATATTCCCAAGCCATTTGTTCTCCCTGTGAAATTCGAGAAGTAGTGGTTCCCCGAGCATCTTATCTTTGAGCGCCTGCTTTGCATCGACAACGGCTTGATTGAAACGTTCGATAAAACCAACCGTCAGAAACGCTCCAGAGTCCTTCGCCACATCCACTAATTTTTGACCGTCTGTGGCTGTTGCTGTCATAGGTTTCTCCACGAAGGCATTGATTTTTCTCTT
>JAJYUX010000004.1 GCA_021792315.1 archaeon | reverse complement strand
CGGAGTATCTTTCTCGCGAGAGAAGGCAGTCCGGTGCGATAATGCTTAGAGAGATCCATCCAGGTTACATCTTGCCGGTCGGAGTATGGAACGTCCGCGAAAGTATCAGGAGCCTTTTCATGGGCCGTTACAGGAGTTTTGATATTTTCTCCAAGGCCCTTGATTTTGCCTGCACAAATTTCATGATTCATAAGCGCCACTGGGTGGAAAACTCGGAGCTTGTCAAGCAGGAAATTGAGCAAAGGAAGATCAGCGACTACTAGGCTTTTGGATCTTCACTCTCAAAAATACTTTAAACTTTAATCATTTAACCTTAAATATATAGTTGCCAATTAGATATTATTCTTGCCTGCCTACAAGTGGATAGTCTTCAGCAACACTACAATCGGCTCCCTGATGGCGTCTATTGACTCATCGATTGTTCTGATATCGTTACCCACGATCCTACGGACTCTGCCCGGAACTGGCCCTGACGAAGCACTCTGGATTGTGATGAGCTACATGCTGGTCTCTTCCACCTTCGTGCTCAACTTTGGAAGGCTTGGAGACATGTTTGGGAGGGTTAGAATGTACAACCTAGGATTCGCCATTTTCACGATAGGATCGTTTCTCTGTAGCTTATCTCAGACCGGCCTCGAATTGGTGATTTTCAGGATATTGCAAGCGCTGGGTTCCTCATTTCTCTGGGCAAACAGCGGTGCTCTCCTCACTGACGCATTCCCAATTAACGAGAGAGGCAAAACCCTTGGTATCAACCAGGTCACAATGGTTTCAGGCTCGGTCGCAGGACTCGTTTTGGGCGGGGTGCTTACCGCTACGCTCGGCTGGCGATCGATATTCTGGGTGAATGTTCCAATAGGAATTTTCGCAACCATCTGGGCATATACGCGGCTCAAGGAGCTTGGGGATATCTCGAAGAATCAGAAACTCGACATCTGGGGAAATATCACATTCGTCGGCTCGCTCACCTTGATGCTTCTCGGAGTCACTCTCGGAGCTCTTGAATCGTGGAGTGAATTGCATTATTCAATGATAGGTGTGGGCTTTGTTCTCATGGTCTGCTTTGTCATAGTTGAGACAAAGACACCAGAACCCATGTTTGACCTTTCGCTTTTCAAGATCCATGTTTTCACTGGAGGCAATGTTGCAGGTCTCTTATCTGGACTTGCAAGAGGAGCATTTACTTTCATGATGTCATTCTACCTACAGGGAGTGCTCGGAGACAACGCGCTCACCGCTGGAATTCTTCTGGTTCCCATGTCGATCGCAGCCGCAATAATCGGGCCCCTGTCTGGAATTCTGTCTGACAAGCATGGATCTTTCTATTTTGCAGCCTCTGGTCTCGGCACATGTACAATTGCCTTCTTGATCATGCGTCAGATGCCCGCACAGATCAGTTATGACGTTCTCCTAGTTCCTCTCATTCTGATGGGAACGGCATGGGGGCTATTCGGATCGCCGATAAGAAGCGAAACTCTCAGCGCTGTGCCGGCTGAGCGTCGCGGTGTTGGTTCTGCCATCACGGTGACCCTAATGAACGTAGGGTTCCTCGTAAGTCTCGCTATAAGCGTGGTAGTAATTTCATCAACTGTACCTCATTCGCTGGTTTTGGGAGTATTCGGCGGTGGCAGCATTACCAGCAGCCCCGGCGGAGGTCCTGCCATAACCGACATATCTGACTTCATGAACGGCCTTCACGGCGTGTACACGTTATCTGCTGCACTGTGCTGCATTGCAATTCTACCATTGGCGCTCGGTTTCCGCGGAGTAAAGTCGCGAGAGGAGAGGGCACATATGGAAATGTCCTCGTCGGAATCGTCGATCGTGCAACCCGGACCGGAAGTGTAATTCATGAGCGAGCAGCAACAAGCAACCAAATTGGTAGAATCTTTGGAAAGCAGGGCTTGGAGAGAGTTCTCTATCACCTACAGGATTGTTTATTCTTACCTTAACTCTGATCTCAGACAGTACGGGCTTACCCCTCCCCAGTACTCTGTACTCCGCTCTATCGGAACTTCGGAAAAAGGGATGCTGACAATGAGCGAGATTGGAAAACAAATGGTTGTGACGTATGCCAACGTCACCACAGTTGTCGACAATCTTGAGAGACTCGACTATGTTCGAAGGATCAGAGATTCGGTTGATCGCCGGTGCGTAAAGGTGAAACTCACGCCAAAGGGGTCACGGCTATTCTCGAAGATCAGAAGCGCTCATGTCAGCCAAATCGAGAGCTTGATGAAAGTCCTGAACGAGCAAGAGCTCGAGAACCTTCTAAGTTACACTGAAAAATTAAGGAAAAGAATAGTTTAGAAAAAGGGTAACAGGTCTCAACTCGGAGACCCGTCATTTTGTCCTGCGGGGAGTTACTTCTACCGTCTTCTACCCTTTGAGCGCTGCGCTATTTTTTTCCGCGAAGCTTTTGGTTTTGCCTTCTTCTGGGCAACATAGCACTTGCGCGGAGTGTGGCGTTTCTTCTCGTTATGGCGATAGACGAGATAGGTGTAATTCTTTCCGCTCTTTCCTTTGATTACAAATTTATACGGCTTCCACGCTTTCTTACCGCATTTTGGGCATGTCGTTACCATTTAGGGCAAAATGCACATGAGGGGGTTTTAAATGTATGGATTCGGGCTGATCGATGCTCATGACAGAATATTAGCCATCCTTTTTCCAGATCAACCAAGCGCCTAAATCTTTCACAGAACCCATTTCTGCACCTTGCCGCATTGCCTAAATTTCTGAGCTTTCGCAATCGCTTGAGATTAAGCGGCCGGACGCTTCAAACCTTAAATAATCGGCTTGTAAACTCCATATCACCACTAAATTAGAGCCGCTGTCTTAAAAGGTCAGACCGATAGGACGATTTTTTGAATGCTCTGTAACCGGAGCTTGAGTCGTAGGTTTGGTTTGCCTCATTCAGAGGCTCCCAACAGAGAAGAACCCAAATCGAAACGAGGAAAAATATCCAGCGCTTCGGTTAAAGTGCAAAATTTGCGCTTTGTCTTCGATGGAATTTAGCAAAATAAAGTGAAAAAGAAAATGGAATTAGAAAGTACACAACAGGGGCCATTGTTTGAGAATCTTAAACTCAGGCCCGAAGTAATTAGAAGTCTCAGGGAAATCGGCTATAAGACGATGTTCCCGATTCAAGCACAAGCGATTCCTCCTCTCCTAGAGGGAAAGGATATCATTGGCCAAGCGCATACAGGGTCAGGAAAGACTGCCGCTTTTGCTCTTGCCATACTCGAAAAGGTAGACGGAGCGAAGCAATACCTGCAGGCACTTGTGATCGTCCCCACCAGAGAGCTCGCCCTGCAAGTAACGGACGAATTCAACAAGCTGGGAAGGTACACTCCCATCAGAGCTTACTCAATCTATGGAGGGCAGTCGATAACTCCTCAGATTGAACGTCTTCGAAAGAAGACGCCGCAAATCGTTGTGGCAACACCCGGAAGATTGATTGACCACATGGAGCGGGGCACGATAGAATTCCAGGATATCAGATTCGTTGTTCTAGACGAGGCAGACAGAATGCTTGACATGGGTTTCATCGACGATATTGACTATATCTTGAAACAGCTTCCAAGTGGGAGTCAGACTGCTTTATTCTCTGCTACGATGCCACAGGAGATCTTAAGATTGTCTCACAAGTACATGAACCATCCGACGAACATACTCATTGACAGCGACGAATTGTCAGTCGACGAAATCGATCAGTCGTATGCTGTTGTAGATGATAGGAGCAAGTTTCCCGCGCTCGTCGAATACATACGCAAACATGCAATATCTTCTGGGATCATCTTTTGTGCTACCAAAATCAGGACTCAGCGCCTCTCGGAGAGATTGCAGGCACAGGGCTTTAGAGCAGCTCCTATTCACGGAGACCTCTCCCAGAACCGCAGAGAACATGCGATGCAGAATTTCAGAGACGGGCGAGTCGAGCTTCTGGTAGCCACAGATGTTGCAGCAAGAGGGATCGATGTCCCAAAGGTTGGACATATAATAAACTATGATGTTCCTCAGGAACCTCTCACATACTTCCACAGAATTGGTAGGACTGCAAGGGCTGGAAGAGAAGGCAAGGCAATTTCTCTCGTTTCGAATTCGGAGTATCCGGACTTCAGCAGGATCGTCGGAATGACCGAGGCCGAGATAAAGAAGGTGACAGACATCCTTCCCCCTGGCTACAAGCCGCCGGTAGAGGATGCTTCTCGCAGGTCATTCGACTCGCACCGAGGCGGCAGAAGCTTCAGAAGAGACAGAGGTAGCGGCAGGAGTTTCGGTCATCACCAGCACCGAGATTACCAACAGCGTGATGGACCACGCCCACAGAGCGGCTTTACGTTCACAGAAAGAGTCGCCGAAAGTGGTGCAAGTCATTTCGAACGAGGGAACAAACCCCCGTTCGACAAGTCGAGACCTCATGACACACGAGACTTTCGAAGGCCACGCAGACACGACAGGCGCTAATATTTTTTGGAAATACCTTGATCATTCCTCAAGGCAATGACAACCAAGAATTACACTTCTGTCATGCGTTTGCCAACTGAGACTTCCGATTCTTAAATACTGATTCCGAGAGTCGTAAGTACTGTTCTTGCCACCTCAGAAAGAGCACTCGCAACAGTTGAAGAGAGTCTTTCTCATAGGATCAAACATCAGCAAGTCAATTTCTCCAGCGTTCCAAAACAAGGCATTCAAGAAGACTGGTTTCAGGGCAAGATACGAGCTTCTCCAATTCCCAGAGAGCAGGTTCGAATCTTTCGTTGATGAAATGAAGCATTCAAAAGATGTCCTGGGATTCAACGTTACCGCGCCATACAAGGAAATGATACTTCCCTTCATTTCGAAGACAGACGCATCTTCTAGTGCAATAGGATCGGTGAACACAGTAAAGATCTTGCGAAGTGGCGTTATGAATGGATATAACACAGACCTACACGGCATACTTGAGTCATTTTCAAAACTAGGCCTAAAGAAAAAAGATCGTGCGGTTGTACTTGGCGCCGGAGGCGCTGCTAGGGCTTGTGTTTATGCTTCTCTCAAGTTCGGCATTCGCTCCGTTGCAATTTTGAACAGAAGCAAAAATCGTGCTGAAGGGGTGAGAGCTCATTTCTTGAAGCTTTTTCCGAGGGCGAAAATCGAGATCAGCCCACTCACAAGCGAAGACATTGCAAACGAAACTCGGTCGGCGGACATTCTTATCAACGCAGTAACAAATCCATTTCCCATCGAAACAGACTTTGCAGGGGCTTCGCGGAGCCTCAAATTCTTCGATCTCGGATACAGAGAGCAATCCAGCATCCTAGCTAGGGCACGGAGGGCAAGGATTGATTCCATTGACGGCCTTCTGATGCTGGTAGAACAGGGTGCAAGATCGTTCGAGATTTGGACTAGTCTGAAGGCGCCGAGGCAACCAATGCTTCTAGCTGCAAGACGTGAACTGTTGAAACCTACTCGAGAGCCTTTCCTGTCTCTCTGAAGAATTTCTGGAAAGCTGACTTGTCTTTCAGGACATTTCTCAGTCGCCTCACGGAGTCTATCATTTCGATCAGGGCCCCTTCGGCGTATGGATTTGACGCTTCTATTTCGTAGTAGACATCACCACTCTCCTTCAAAGACCTCTTTGCAAGATCGAGCAAGTGGTTATAGCTTGAGCTCCCGATTCCCCTCGGAATCCGTTTCCTCATTCTTGCAACTGAATCCGCGAAGGTGAGGGCGTGTGCGTGTGGCATTGTCAAGATCGTGCTCATCAACTGGTCGTGGTCTTTCGAATTCATGAAGAAAATCTTGTAGTGTGGGAAGATTCCCTTCACCAGACCAGAAGGTTTTCCGACCTGAACCAAGGAATTCAGCGCAAAAGGATTCGCACTCGCTCCGAACAAAGGGTGGATCGAGAATAGCGCCACGTTTGCTGGTAGTTTCTTTCGAATTACGGCCCTCTCCATTTCATTCTTGACTGAAGAAATTTCCAAGAGGGCGAGCTTTGGGCGAGCTTTTCGGTGCTCTCCCAGTTTTCGAATCTCCGCGGCGACGATCTTTATCGGAACGGCTACAACAGCCATGTCAGATTGAGCGACTTCATCAAATGAAGTTGTATAGGTGCAACCCAGCCTGGCAGCTTTTTCTCTGGACAGTTTGCGATTCGAGTCAAAGAATACAACATTCAACCCAAGTTCTTTAAAGTAGCTTGCAAACCATCCACCCATTCTTCCCGCTCCGATAATTGAAACTGTCTTGATGCCGTTTGATCGGAGATGATTCTTGATCGAATTTAGGTAGATCCTCCTTCGCTGCGCTATCTTGGAATGCTCTATTAGCTCGCTGACCAGTCTTCTTGCAAGACCTTCGTCCAGACTGATGCTCTTGGCGTACTCCACCATCTCTGCGATAAGATTCTCCTCTACCGATTGATTCTCAATATCCGCTCCTGAAGTCTGCTTGATCCGAGCTATCAACTGTGCTATGTTTTGCCGTGCACTCGCTAGATCGAGAACGGATTTTGTGACGTCTCGCATCTGGTTTCTGTATGCGTTGAGCGTCTTGTTATCATTAGATTTCTTCTTTGCCAAGGCCAGCGATCTTCCGGAAATGTTCTTTCTACTTCAAAACTCTTGGTATGAAGCCACCGCGAATTGCGAGGTCCGCCATAACACACGCGGTCATGCATTCGACAACTGGTACGGCTCTCGGAACCACTGTGGGATCATGCCTCCCGGGCACTATGAGTCTTGTTTCTTCCATAGTCTTGATGTTCAGAGTATCCTGAGGAGCAGCTATTGACGAAGCTGGTTTGAATCCAACTCTGAAGACCACCGGCATTCCAGTCGAGAGGCCGCCCAGAATTCCCCCAGAATTGTTTGTTTTAGTGAGGATTCTTCCATCTGAAGTGTGAATGTAGACGTCGTTGTTCTGTGTACCCTTCAGTCGGGTTCCAGCAAAACCAGAGCCGAACTCGATTGCCTTCACTGCGGGTATCGAAAAAATTGCCTTGCTGACCTCTGACTCTACCGAATCGAAGACTGGTTCACCTACGCCAACTGGTAGACCAAGGACATTGCATTCGACTATTCCACCGAGAGAATCGCCGTGTCCCCGCTCCTGTATGACGAGTTTCTTCATTTTCTCCGCCGTCGTCAGTTCAGGGCACCTGACATCGTTTGTGTAAGTGTTTGCGATGATATCATCCTTTGACATGCTTGCAATATCCGCCTTGAGGCCTCCCAACTCAAGCGTGTAGGCGTAGACTTCCAGACCCAGCGTCTTCTGAAGCAGTTTTCTTGCCACGGCGCCGGCCATTACAAAGCAAGCAGTTATTCTTCCGGTGAACCTGCCTCCCCCTCTGTAATCATTCATTCCTGCGTACTTTACGAATGCAGGATAGTCCGCATGCCCGGGTCTGGGGATATTCACGAATTTGTCGTAATCAGAACTTCTCTGGTCGCTATTCCAGATCAGCATGGTCATCGGGGCGCCAGTAGTCTTTCCCCTGAAGGTTCCAGAGAGGAATTCAACTCGGTCTTCCTCCGCTCTCTGGGTCGTGACTATTGACTGCCCGGGTTTCCTCAGGTCAAGCCATTTTTGTACTTCAGCTTCAGAAATTTCTAATCCCGTAGGGCATCCATCAATCATAATACCGACGCATCTACCGTGGCTTTCGCCAAAGCATGTTATAGCAAAACTGTCGCCCATAGTGTTTGGTAAACTCATCTTGACACCTCTAGAATCTTGATTGTCTCCTTCTCGCCACACATCTTTTGCATGTCTCTTACGAACGTAGGATAAGATTTCCTGACGCAATCGGGATCTCGAATCAATATTTTACCATATCTCCCCGAAAGTCCTGCTATCGTCAGCGCCATCAGCATCCTGTGGTCTTTTGCAGGGTCAATGACTATATCCCATTGGGTTCCTCGTGAGTCGTTATTTGAGTCGAGAATTGCGAGCGTGGTCTGCGTTTCTCTAGTCTTGACTCCAAGCTTTCTCAACTCGCGCGAAAGAACTGAAAGACGATCACTCTCCTTGAATCTAAGGTGACCGACATTTGATATCTTCACCCTGCGGCCCAACGCGGCGGCCAGACCTGCGACTACGGGGACTATGTCAGGGGATTCTTTCAGATCAAATTCCAAATCTCTTGATTTTGTTCGTTTACTTTTGACTGAGAGATGTGATTGTCTTTCTTGAATCAGTGCGCCGAAACGTTCCGCTATTGGAATAAAGGCTGCATCAGATTGTGGGAAGCTTTCATTGATGCCTTGAAGGTCAGAGCTTCCATCCGCCGCAAGCGTTGTTCCTATTATTGCCGCAGCACTGCTCATGTCTCCAGGTATTGCCAACTTGCTTGGCTTTGCAACTTGATTTCCAATGATTCTGAAACCTGCGTAGCTCGCCTCCGACATTAGTGGTTCAACAACCAGTCCAAAATGAGATAGTACTGCCAAAGTTGCATCTATGTATGGTTTTGAAACAAGTTTCGTTGGATCCTTTATCCGAATCAGGCAATCGCTCCGCGCTCTTGTACATGAGATAAGAAGTGACGAGATAAATTGAGAAGAAATCGAACCGTCGACGCTGCAATCGCCGCCTTTTATTCCGCCGCCGTTAATCAATACTGGAAGCTTGCCAACTTCATTTTCGTAAGAACATCTTACTCCGAGCTCTGCGAGTGACTCAAAGATGGATTGCATCGGTCGTCGTGAGAGAGTCTCGTCTCCCGAAAGTATCACCTTACCTTTTGACAGAGCCGCGTAGGCTATTGCAAATCTCGCGGTCGTGCCGGAAGCTCTTGCAAAGATCCTTATTGAGGGACGTTTTGTTGTACCTGGAGTAACCTTCAGTGCTCCATTAGCTCTGGATGCCCTCTCTATCTTGGTACCAAACGCACGGAGCACATCCATAGTAGCTAATATGTCTTCAGAGAACGTTGTTCCGCAGTTCGTAATCTCAGATGAGCCTGATCCGAGAGAAGCGATGAAAAGCGCCCGATGCAAATAACTCTTGCTCGGAGGCAGTCTCAGTTTCCCCCGAAATCTCTTCGGGCGTCCTGCTATCAACAAGTATCTTTCCATTTTGCTCAACCTACAGAATCGTTGCTTCAGGTTGCACTATCCTGGTCTCAAGGACACGGCAGCTCTTGTTCTCTCTGAGCCATGTTGCTCTGATTCTTTTGGCAGTCCTCAGGTCCCTGCAGATTGCTGCGACGGCGGGACCTTTTCCAGTGATCCCCGCTGCGCTCGCTCCCTCACTGAGCGCTCGTGATACTGGGTCGATTGAATATCCAAGTGCAGCACACTGGATTACAGAATTTAGCATCATGGCTGAAGAGAACTCCCCTTTCATGGAATAATCGAATGCGTTTAAACTCTCGTCTCTGTACTTTGAATAAGACGTTGGATTTATGCTACTTGTCAATTTTTTCTTGTCCGTGGGGACCAGAATCACGACTCTTGACCCAAGGTTCTTCGGCACCCTTTGATGCTTCAGAATCTTGAACTTTGAATTGTTTGTGAAGACCAGTCCTCCAAGTAGCGATGCAGCGGCATCGTCGAATGCGCCCGTAACGGAGGCTTTGGAATCTTTGGAGGCAATGCAACTTGCTCTGAGTATCGCCTTGTGGTCTTTTTCCTTCCCAAACAATCCGAACACAGCAGAGGCTGTCGCAACCGAAACAGCACTGGAACTTTTCAAGCCGACGGCGGGCGGGATCTTGGAACTGATCTGTATTCTCAACTGTGATGATTTTTGAATGTCAAATGAAAAGTGTGTGAGTGAATATCTGGCGGACGTCTTCACCAAATCGTGTGGATCTTCGATTCCACTTGCGATTGAAATACTCTCCTCATTGTTTCTTCGTGAGATAGATGCCCTCACCCTGCATGGAATATCAATCGCTATCGTAACTCCTTTGCCTGCCGGAATCGCGTTGACAACTGAAATTGCAGAATGTGTAGTCGCTTCGAACGAGCGCCTGTTCGGTTCAGGCATCAGATATCACTAAGCAGTTCTTGAAGCGAGTCAGTGAAAAGTTTCTGCGAAACAGTTACGAGGTAATTTCCATCCGAAGTTTTGTGCATTCTTCCTATTCTTTCTGGAAGAGCCATCTTTATTGTAGAACCAGTCGATTTCTTGTCCCGAATTGCGAATCCAAGAATCCTTCTTGTATCCAGTTTTCCTGCAGTGATGCTTCTCTTGATTATAGATCTGAGCAATGCATTTTGCCTCTCTAGGTCACTTTCATTGAATATTCCAAGCTGTGCCGCTATCCATCCTTCCGCCACCATTCCAAGAATAACGCACTTCCCGTGGCTCAACATGAATTCGGAAGCTGCCTCTATTGCATGCCCAACAGTGTGGCCGTAATTCAGAATCGATCTCAGACTAGTTTCGCGTTCGTCAGCCTCGACTACTCCGGCTTTTACATTCACTGCAGGAGTGATGAGCTGTTTCAGGTCTTGTATTGTCGGCGAATCTATCCTCTCGATTGATTGGAACAGCTTTTTGTCGGCAATTATACCGGATTTTATCATCTCGCCTAATCCATTGACGACTTCTACGTCAGGAAGCGTATCCAAGACCGAAGGATCTATGAATATCGCTACGGGCTGGTAAAAAGAGCCGATTTGGTTTTTGCCCCAATTTGTATCAACTCCTGTCTTTCCTCCTATGCTACTGTCCACCTGAGCCAGAAGCGAAGTCGGCATTTGTACGTATTTTACTCCGCGCTTGAAGATGGATGAAACGAAACCAACCATATCCCCGACAACTCCGCCGCCAAGTGCGACGACGATGGATTTTCTGTCCAGGCCCAGGTTGTTCATCTTAGCGGCAATTTCAGAACTTGTGTTGATGTTCTTGTTTTTCTCTCCATGTTTGATGGTAATTACCTCTGTCTTTGCGAATCTAGACAGTCGATATTTCACTTTGGCTGCATAGAGTTTGGAAACGATGTCATCACTGACAATCGCTATAGAGCTCGCTCCGGAAAATGTTTCTCTGGGAAGCCGTGAAATGATATGATTCTCTATTGTTATTCTACATTTGTCTGGGCTTCTTTCGAAGCTAAGGTTAAGTGTGCCCGTTTCCATTCGCCACGTCTTTTGAGAACGGGCTGTCGCTTTGATCTATCGTCTTGTAGATATTGTTGCAGATCTTGATTATCTTCTTGAGCTCTTCTGGCAGCACAGCTTGTGGGCCATCGCTAAGTGCCTCCTGCGGCCTATCGTGTACTTCTATCATCAAACCATGAGCACCTGCGGCGATTGAGGCTCTCGCCATCGGAAGCACCAAATCTCTTCTTCCGGTTCCGTGACTGGGATCGCCGAAAATCGGGAATGGAGTTTCTTTGCGAATAGCTGGTATCGCGTTGAGATCCAATGTAAATCTTGTCAGAGGCTTGAAAGAACCACCCAGAGGCATTATTCCTCTCTCGCATAACACTATCTGGCGATTGTTATTGGCAACTATTCTCTCAGCGAAACTCAAGTACTCATCGATCTGAGCACCGAAACCTCTCTTGAAGAATATTGGCTTGCCGGTCCTTGCCGCAGCCTCGATCAGATCCTGGTTGAACATGTTTCTTGCTCCTATCTGGAGCATGTCTGTGTACTTGGCTACCTCGTCAACTTCCAACTCACTTCTGATTTCGGTGACTGTGGGCATGTCCAGATCTTTGCTCACAGATTTCAGGTACTTCAGGCCCTCAAGACCCAGTCCCTGAAAGGAGTGAACGGAGGTTCTAGGTTTGAACGCCCCGCCTCTTAGGATATGCGCGCCGGCTTCCTTTACCGCTTTAGCGATGCGTGATAACTGCTCGTAACTTTCGATTGAACACGGGCCTGAAATGTAAACCGGAGGCTCGTCGCCACCAATTTTGACGTTTCCCACCTTGACCTTGACGTCCTTGGAGATGTAGCTCCTGCTCATCAGCCTGTAAGCAGATTGGATTCTGATCGCATCGTTGACACCAGCCATCGCCTTGATCTGATCAAAATCGACCTTCTTCTCGTCGCCGATAATTCCGATGACTGTCTGATATGCACCGGAAGAAACGTCAACCTTGAGGCCGGCTGACTTCACCTTTCGGACAACGTCGTCAACCTGAGTCTTCGTCGCATTCGGCTTCATTACTATGCTCGTGGGCGATTCAACTCCGATTGAAACAATATTCTCACATGGACTGCTTTTGATTTAGGAAAAGTCGTGGGACTTTTTGGACAGCTTACTGAAATAGAAAATACGCTAGTTCGATCGTCTGGCCCAACGCGGGCAGTTGATATTGGCAGGACATCGCTGTTCCCTTGGATTTAGAGCGTCATAGCCCCCTTATTAAACAGAATGGTGCGACTGGTCAATACCAGTGACACGCAGTCTCAATAGTAGTTCCTACCAAAAACGTCTTGCGTTTGTGAACCACTCTAGTTTCATCGCTATTGAGATGAGTATCATCATTCCTCCAACGTATCCAGGGAAAATGCCGAACCAGAAGACTGGATTTCTGGGAACCGTGATAAGCTGCGAGATGATGAACCAGCAGCCGTAGATCAAGAGAAATGCCCCAGCAATCATGAGTACTGTTTTTGTGAAACGGTAAAGAGCTTTCTTTTTCTTGAGCTCGACTTCTCGCAACAGAATCACTCGCGTGGTGAGCGCTTCTTTTGACTCTGTTTTTGTTTTTTCGAATTTCTAGTCTGAGCCAGTGCTTCTATCTTCCGCTTCTTGTTCATTTCATAAGCTCTCTTGGTGATCAGTGCACCGCCACCAAGAAAAATGAAATCTGAGGCGAGGTTTGTTGGACTGTTCGGTATGTAGATCAGGAACAGTAAACCCATCACAATCATGAGCGCGCCCACTGCAGCTTCTATTATTACTCGAAACATTCTTGTCACGCAGACCTTCTGTCAATTGATTCCTTTTGTTCCAATTCCTCAGAGACAGTCTGGTCAGTTCCGCCCGAAACATCTTCTTCTCCATAGACCCTCTGAGCTATTCTTATGCGGAGCTTCTTTGTTCCCTCTCCGGTCTTCGCCGAAATGCCTATCGTCGACAGATCTCCGAACACAGGGAGCTTCTCCTTCAGTTGATCCTTCTGGATCAAGTCAATCTTGTTTAGGACAACAAGCAGTTTAACTGGATTTATGTGCAATTGTTCCAACACTTCTCTGCAGCTATGATATTTTATTTGGATGCTCTCCAGTGGTTCGCTGGCGTCAATCATCAGTAGTATCAGGTCAGCGTACGAGAGTTCCTCAAGAGTTGATTTGAATGCTTCCACCATGTAGGTCGGAAGTCTACTGATGAAGCCCACAGTGTCAGAGAGTAGAACCTTCTTTCCTTCAAGAGGTTCAAATCCGCGAGTGGTCGTCGTCAGTGTCGTGAACAAGTTCTGAGACTCTTCCTTGGTTTCCGAGACAAACCTGTTGAAAAGAGTGGTCTTTCCACTGCTGGTGTACCCTGCAAGTGAAACGAAGGGCAGGTTCAACCTTCCTCTGGACGTGAGGAAGAGCTGTCTTCTCTTTCGAGCATCCTCCAATTTCTTCTGGACGAGTGCCATCTGCCTCTTCAGCGCTCTAAATTTGATATCTACGGCGTACTCGCCCATTCCCATAAAGCCGGCTTGCTCGCCCTTGAGCGATATCCTCACTGCTTCTCGCGCTCTTGGTATTTCATATCTCAATTCTGCGAGTTTGACCTGAAGTTTCGCCTCGGTGGTGCTCGCGCGAGAGTTGAAAATGTCAAGGATGAGCCGCTCCCGATCAATTACTTCTTGGTGAGAGAACTTTGCCAGATTGTGAGCCTGCGATGACGATAAGCGCTCATCGATGATAATCATCTGGGTTTTCTTCTCTTCGGCAGCATTCCTGATCTCTTCTGCCTTGCCAGCGCCGACTCCATACTGTTGGTTTGAAAGGCTTCTCTGAGTGAAAACTTCGACGAGCTGATATCCAGCGGCTTCCACCAGACCTTTCGCCTCTTCTTGAATAAAATCGTCTGGATAAGTTACTAGAATTACCTTCTTTCCACTCTGACCTGCAGATCCACTGGGTTTCTTGTCAGATTTCTTGAAAGACGGATTCTTCGACATCGTCGTTACCTAGTACGAGTCCCGGATCTCTGTCGAGACTGCAATCTTGTTTTGCAGCGATGTCCTATAATGTCTTCCGACTTAGAGCATGCTTTGGGAGAGATTCAGCGCACGTTTCATCTGCAAATCCTGCTCTCTGGCAGCTTTTGCAGCGGCACCGTCGCGTTTTGCCTTCGCGACCCTAGCAGCGCCGACGATCTTGGAAATCATCTTGACGCCCGTTTCGGTGATCTCTACCTCGCTTTTCGTGCTCATTACAAGCGTACCATTCATCCTCTTTATCGCCGAACGTAGATGAGGACTGGGAATAATCTTTCGTCCTCGAAGAACTGGAGGTTCAACGACTTCCGCGATTTCCCAGATTCTCCTAGGCGATCGTTCAATCAGAGACATTAGTATCTTCTGCATCCTTTCGTCAATTTCCAGATCGGCTTTTGCTTTCCTGCAGAATTGTTTCAGAAGAGTGTCCGCTTCCTCACAGGTGAGGCAGCTCTTCTCGCTGTAGCCTTTCGTGTATTCGGCAACTATTGACACGATGTCTGGCCAGTCTTTTTCTTCGTAATCCTGAAGCAAAACGAAAGTCTCCGCAGGGACGTAGTAGCCGCCTTTGATCGGGTACAGCTGTCGCGTTCCGATATGCTCCGCCATACTAGATCAGCATCCTAATTTGTTCGTTCGGAAGGGAATTCGCTGGGGAATGAGACTTTGGGAATGGAGGTCAAACGTGGCACTAAAAACGGCAGTATCTGTACTAGGTTAACCATTACAGTAGGATAGTCACGCCCCCCTTATTATCGTTGTTATTCTGGCCTGAGACTCGGTTTGAGTCGGTTTCACAAGTTCCCTCAGTGAGAAGTTCGATAAAAACAGCCAAATTGCGCAATTTTTTGGAAATGAATACATGTGAGTACCGACAATTATTCTCCAAAATTCTTGAAGTTGACCCCAAAAATCTGATAATTTTTCTTCGTTCGAGATCCCGAGATCGACTTAGTTACCACCAGCAAGGGTAGCAACTGCTACAATATCACTGATGGCAACTAGAGATCGATTGAAATTGTGCGGTGGTTACAGTTACTACCGTCATACTGGCTCCAGCCACTTCGAATATGCAGGATCTCTTCCCTTTACGATGTCGAAGAATTTTGTTTGAATCTTCTCAGTGATGGGACCACGTACTCCACTACCGATCTTTCTCCCATCTATTTCCCTTACTGGAGTTACTTCTGCTGCAGTGCCGCAGAAGAAAACCTCATCTGCCAATATGAGATCGCTTCGCGTGAAATTCTTCTCGGAAACTTTGTAACCCATTTTTTGAGCTATCTCCATTATTGAATCTCTCGTAATGCCAGGAAGTGGTCCTGCGCTCAGCGGAGGAGTGATCACCTCCTCATTATCAATCATGAAAATATTCTCGCCAGAACCTTCGGTCACCATACCATCCGCATTAAGAAGGACTGCCTCGCTGAAACCAAGCCTCTGGGCTTCCATTTTCGCGAGAATGCTATTCGCGTAGTTTCCAGCTATCTTTGCCCGAGTAGGCAGCGATCTATTGTCTATCCTAGCCCAAGTCGAAACCTGAGCCGCTACTCCTTTTTTCAAACCCTCGTCTCCCATGTAAGAACCCCAAGGCCAGACGGCGATAGCAACATGAACTTTGTTTGCTTTCGGGTTTACTCCCATTTCATCCCATCCGTAGAACGCGAGCGGCCTTATGTAGCACTCGTTGACGTGGTTCTCCCTTATAGTTGCCTTTATCCCTGATGAAATTTCATCGGGAGCAAATGGTATCATCATTCCATAAATTCTGGCGCTGTTGAACAATCTCCTTACGTGATCTGAAAGTCTGAAAATTCTACTGCCTTGCTCAGTGTTGTAGCATCTCGCGCCCTCAAACATGGCGCTGCCGTAGTGAAGCGAATGCGTTAGTACATGTACTGTGGCATTCTCCCATGGTACCAGTACGCCGTCCATCCAGATCTTTTCAGTCTTGTTCACGTTGTAGATCGAGATTTGAAATGAGAAAAGCCGTTAAAAAAGCGTGTGTTAGTCTTCTTCAGGAGGAGGAATATTAGTATCATCCTCGGCTAGTTCTTCCGTGAAACTTTCGAGTGAGTCCTTCGCGGCTAATTTCTTTATCTCACTCGGTGTGGCAGAGACATATTTCGCGGTAGCCAATTCCCTGATTCTCTTCGCCATGACCTCCCCGATTCCCTCAATTTTCTGCAGATCCAATTCACTCGTGGAGAAGAGTTTCTCCACTGTTTCCGTGCTGTTGAGTAACCTATCCGCCAGAACTCCGCTCACTCCTGGTATTCCTGAAACGATGTACCTCTGATTCTCCGCGAGAGTTGCAGGTTTCTTCCCCTCCCTGAGGCCTACAGCGTGCTTCTTTTCCATCTGCTCCCTTCTCGCGATGTGGAAGATCAATTCGGAAACCTCTTTTTCATTTGATGCGAAGAATATAGGCACCTTGAAGTCTGCGAGGACGCTTGCAAGCGCACCATAGAAGGCCGCTTCGCTTATTCCGGAGAGATGTTTTTTCTCCCCCTGAATTACCACGATTGGTCTCGCGTACTTTTCGCTCATGTTAACAAGCTGCTTGAAAAGTCTGCCATCGTAGATTGACTTCACAAAATCGTCGAGAGTCTTTCTTTCAATCACGATGTCACCTGAGACAACGAAATCCCCAAAGTCGAGCTGCTTTACCTCGACTCTTGCGCCCCGCTGTCTGATCTTTTCCACAAGTTCTGGAATTTCTCTTGTATCGGCATAGACCAGTGGTTTGTTTTCATCCATTGTCTTGTCCACGAACTGATCCAGCGGCCCCTTCTTCGCCTTTGAACTTACTAGAGCCGATGCTATCTTCTTTGCGTCTCCGACTCTTCTGCGGCTCATCCAGTAGTAGGCCTCATCCTTCGTTCCCTTTGTGATCAAGACGTAGAGGTGTCCTTCCCTCCGCCTTCCTGTTCTCCCTTTTCTCTGGACGAATCTGACGGCACTGGGCACATTGTCGTAAAAGATCACGATGTTGCACTCGGCCACGTCGAGACCCTCTTCTCCAACCTGAGTTGCAACCAGAATGTCATAGACACCTTCCTTCAGCTCTTCCAGAGCCCTAATCTGCGCCTTCTGCGACTGCCCGGTCTTTCCGCTCTTTCCTATCAGATAGCCTGCGCGAAAGCCGTGATTTACAAGCTGGTTGTATATCTGGTCAACGGTGTCCCTGTAGCTGGCGAAAACGATGGCTCGTTCTCCCTGCTTAACGCCTTCAACGAGCTTCAATGTCTCCTGGATCTTTGGATGTTCAATTCCTTTGATTGTTGCAGCCCTAGCTTGCTCGTATGCATCCTTGACTCTGGTATCGTTCAGAAGTTCTGACATGCCAAAGCCGCGCTTTCTTTCCATTAGGCGATCCATGAATTTCGTGTAGGATGACAAGCTCTGTGTCTCAATAAGGTTCAGGGCGTGAAAGAGTCTTATCGAACTGAACAACGCGTTTCGAAGGTGAGAACTCTGGATTTGCTCCACCTTCATTCGCAGTCTGAGCAGATCTTTCAGAGTAATGGAGCCATAGTTGTTTCTCTTGATCAGTAGAGCTTCTTCCAGCAACTTCAGGCGTGCATTTAGGGCGTCCCTCGTCAGAGACTGTACACCCTTCAGAGGCGGAGACAATTCCAGTTCCTTCCATTCAACATCTGTTTTGTAGACGTACGGCTTTACATCTTCATCCTTCTCGTCGCGTACCTCTACCTTGGCTATTTTTAATTTGGAAACAATTTCGTCTATTCTTGTTTTGTCAGAAGGAAGGGACGCAGTCATGCCAAGAATCCTCCCGTCACGCTTGAATTCGTTGTACACTGATGCTATGATTGTATAGGCGTGATTTCCCACTGCCCTGTGCACCTCGTCGAATATTACAACAGTAAATTCCTCTAGCTTGCACCTCTTCTTCTGCATATCACTTACTGTCACCTGCGGTGTCGCGCAGACGACGCGTTTGTTCCAGACTTCATCTCTGAGTTCGTTTGGGTCTTCACCAGTGAGGACGCCTATCTCTTCTGCGGCAATTTCCAGATATTTCGACAGAAATGAATAGTGCTGGTGTACTAGGACTCTCGTCGGAGCAAGAACTAACGCTCTTGCTCTTGGATCTTTTGAAAGGAAACTCGCAATTACCAAGAGCGCTATTGCAGTCTTGCCAAGCCCGGTTGGCAGAATAACAAGCGTGTTTTGCCCGCAGCAAATCTCTGCAACTTCGGTCTGGTACTGCCGCCATTCCAATACTCCAGGCTTTACCATTGGAAGGCTTACAAAACGGGAATCCTGCAATAGCGGTTCCTTTCGTGACTAAACGGGTGAAGCAGATATTCAATGTTTTTATCGGCTTCATTCCCTCGTTTTCTGTCACACTCGCCATGAGCAAGAACGATGAAGGCGTCTTAATTGCATTTGAAGGCATAGATGCCGCGGGAAAAAATACCCAGTCAAGGATGCTCTATGAATACTTCAAGCGCAGCGGGACTCCGTGCGAGTACATAGGCTTTCCCGATTATTCCACGCCGATCGGTCAGGAGATCCGCAGTTTCCTAGAGCACAGGCGAGATTACAATTTGGAATCAAGGCACATTCTCTATGCAGGCAACAGGTACGAGCACAAGGAGCAGATCGAAAAATGGATTTCAGAAGGAAAGATCATTGTGATCAACAGGTACTGCGAATCGAACTTTGCTTACGGAGGTGCGAGCGGACTTCCATTGAACTGGCTGGCGCAGATCGAGAGCAGAATGCCAAGAGCTGATTACATTTTCTACTTGAAACTCTCCCCTGAAATCTCTGCATCCAGAAAGAAGAATAGAGACCGCTACGAGGCAGATCTTGCTTTCTTGAAACGTGTCGCGAGCGTGTACGAAGCCCTTATCGAACGTGGCCGTTGGTTTACAATTTCCGCTGACCAACCCAAAGACATTATCCATTACGAGGTTGCGAAGACCATCTCCTCACTAGAAGTAAGCAATTTTAACCAAGCTAAAGCTTCCTCCTTGGGAAGTGGGAACAGAGATTGACCGAGACCATTGCCGAGCAAACCGAGAGGCAGCCCCTACTCGACGATCTGGACAAGAAACTTGTTACAATACTACAGGATGACGCACGCGCTTCCGCTTCCGAAATCTCTAGAAAGACAGGTTACAATGAGAATACCATACGTTACAGGATTGACCGCCTGAAGAAGACAGGCGTTGTGAAAGAGTTTACCGCGCTCCTGAATCCTAGGATGATCGGGCTTCCCATCGCCGCGATTATGATGATTACTACTGAGCCAAACCAACTGAAGGAAGTTTTCGAGGAACTCGCCGCTCTGGAGGAAACAAAACATATACTCCAAGCTACTGGAAAGCATGATTTGATTGTCGTGGCCCACTATACAGACATGAAGGCAATGAACGACGCTTCGCAGAGGATCAAGTCGATGGCCGGCGTCAAAGAAGCCGAGATTCATCTAGCCACCGGTCTGATAAAGGTAGAGACAAAGTTCGACGTGAACAAAATAGCGTAGGTTAGCGACTTGTAATTTGGCGGGGACAGTCACCAGTGTAGAGGGGGCCCAACCCAGCTACACGATTGCCAAAGCCTCATTTTTGCTGGGCGTCGCATTGATTGTCTCAGCTAATCTATTCTACGCTCTTAATTACGAAAGGTTCTACAACTATTTCGCTCCGCCGTTCTACTCTTACGTTTCCCTAATCCTAGTCACGCTCGCTTCCCTTTCGTTCGGTGTTTCTGCGTTTTCGTACTTTAGCATCCAGCAGAGGATTCTGCCAAAGAGTGATGGCTCCGTGCTTCTGTGGAGCATGGAGAGGATAATATCGGATGCCGTTTTCCAGCAAAAGAAGATCTTTGTTATCGCCACCGTAATCTATGGCTTTGTGTTTTCGCTCCTCGATGGAATACTTGTCTACCAGCCCAATGTAGATTTCTACGTGAACTATTTCGTGAACGGTCCAACATGGCGAGTCGTCACCTGTTGTGGATCTCCCGGTTACGTTCCCTTGGGTTTATTCTATCTTCCAGCGCAACACATAGGAGTGGAACTATACCCGCTTTCATTTCTTCTCTTGCTCATCGTCTCGATTCTTGTAGGACTCAATGTCTCTCTGCTCGTCAAGGCGTTCAGGGCTTCGAGAATTTCTGCAAACCGTGCAGAAAAGAAGGGGATCGCAGGTACCATTCTGGGCGCCACCGTCGGACTGTTTGCTGGATGTCCCACCTGTGCAGCAGCTTTCTTTCTCTCCATGATCGCGGGAACGGGAGCCACTGCCTTTTCGGCCATTATTGCAGCGTATCAACCGCTAATTGTAGCCCTGACGATTCCGTTACTGATTTTCTCTGTCATGTGGCAGGCTAGGAGCATTCGCATGATTTTCAAGGGATGCGAACCAAACGTCGATGCGAAGTGAAGTTCCACGACCCGCTCAAGGCATTTCTGATTTGGTACATTACCTGCTCATATTTTTCAGAGCCGCGATGATTAGCTCTGTGATTTAGCCTCTGAAGTCTTCTTTATCCTATCCAGAGCATCCGTGTTTCCTTTTCTTACGTGCCTTGAAATGAAGTAAGTCATGAGAACCCAGATTCCAGGGAAATGCACATCCCATGTCGCAGTGAGTTTCTGGGTGCTGTCTCCCATGGACTCTAGTTTCAGTCTCTTTACGCCTTCGGTGAGTCCTTTCAGGTATTGAATCTCGATTTCGTCTTTAGGTCTTAGTATCACTTTTTGGGTAATCCTGTGGTTTCGAAAGTTCTGAGTGATTTCTCTGCTTATGACATCGCCTTCTCTCGAAATGTTTCTGACCTCCTTTGTTCCCCACCAGTACTCCGCTTCGTTGTCGAGATCGGAGATTATTTCCCAGACCTTGTCCCTGCTTGCATTGATCTCGACGGAGTTTGCTATCTTTGGCATGTTTTCGCTTTCGTACTCTTTTGAGAATAAAGATTCCTCTTGAATCATGCCTTGTGCGCGACGTGTCCTCTCACGGTCGCAAAGTACCTTGGTCCACTTCCCTCCGAAGTGATGTTCCTGTACTCCCTGTGGTAAACCCTGAACCTGTAACTTGTAGGGTTGAAATTATGAGCAACCACGTCTGCCTGCAACTTGTCAATGAGCAACTGCACGGTTTCTCTCATCTTTGCACTTGGCTTTGATAGCTCCTTTCCGTGTTCTCCGTAGCACTCCCTCACCGCTGAGTTCATCCTTCTGCTTGCGAGGAGGTTCACCATCACAGTTGCGTAGAGGATCCCTATTACAACCGCTGGGACAAGAATCTCGTTGTACAGCGTCTCGAAATATGACTTGTAGAAGAAGACGAAAATCAGGAATGCGAAGGAGGCTGCTCCCAAAATCAAGGAAGCAAGGCGCGAATATGAGGCAAGGTTGGAGTATCTCTTCACCTTCTTCGAAGTTGCCGGGAGGTCGACAATCTTTGAGACATCATCTTCTACTCCTTTCCAGATCTTGTCCAGCTCTGTTCCGCTTGTCGATTTGAGGAGTCTTTCGATTCTCACTGGATCTACGATGTGATATTCAGCGTAACCGTCGAGCCAAGATATCATTTGTGCCATTGCTGAATCTTTTTGCTCGATTCCTTTGACCTTCTTCTTGACTGACACTTGGATGCGGCTCTGACTGGTATTCTTGAGTTAGAATTGATATTTCTGAGTATTGCAAGTGCGCATTTGCAAGAATCGATGAAGTGAATTCGCCATCCTTACGGATACCGGCGGAGTTTATGGATATGCTAAAATTCGAATGATAATAGGATGAACGTTTGTGTCATCCCTTCGTGACATGGCATTAAGTCACGTCTCACATGTGGCCAAATACTTCCTATCGAGACTCGGGACATCTGTTGATGAAGTATACAGGATCGGAAGCCTGGCTCACGGAGGTTTCAGCGAAAAATACAGTGATATCGACATCGCTGTTATTCTGAATTCAGCAAGTCCACCTGAGAAGATGGACGAAATCATTAGCGGGGCAAAAGGATTGAATGAAGAATTAGGAAAACGGCTATCTGTCTTCTGGGGGAATCCGAGTTTTGTATGGGGTCGCCTTCCCGTGATGGACCGCCTTGATATCCTTGATCATGGCGTGCCTCTGATGCACAATTGTAAGGCGAATTTCGCTAGGCCCGACAGTAACGCGATTCACAGTGCCTTATTGGAACATGCTGGGAAAGGATGGAAACAGCAAACCAACGATCTCGTGAAACTATCAAACTTGGAACAGCTGAATTACAAGCCGTACATCAGATGTGTTCTGTATCCGGCGAGACTGATCTACTCGTGGGACTGTCTAACGATTAATTCAAACGATGTTGCCGTGGAATACACCAGAAAGGTAGGACCATTTGGTCTTGACCTAAATCCCATTAAGCTCGCATTGGAATGCCGATATGAGAGATCTAATCCAGCAGATATTT
The DNA here is from genome assembly GCA_021792315.1 of archaeon. The sequence continues at coordinate 16,128 of JAJYUX010000004.1, read as the reverse complement.
TCCTGAAAGGAATAGATCTCCAAAAACAATTCGAAGCGACGATGTCCTTCATTTCAAAATGAAACTCTGTATGAGATCAGCTTCAACGCTCGGATTAAGACAAACTTCGTGCTTGGAAAGAAGAACCTTTCATTCAATCTCAGACCAATTCAAATTAGGCCCATTTTCGAGACAGATCAACTGAAAGAAACTACTCTCTCGAAGTCTTACAGAGAATCGGGAATTAACAAATCTACGTTATGGTATCAGAAAAAAAGACTAGAACAAACGGGAACAATTAGAATTTACAATAAGACGCGACATTGTTACCTCGGATAGCATGTGAAACTAGATGACGACACAATAGGAAATAGATGATAAGAAAAATAAAACATCCTGATTTGAGAGGTCTAAATGAGTAACTTTTCCTTAATCGACCTATAATATGTTCTGTCAATCGAACTGAAGACCATTCTCAATCAAGTAGGAAGAGCTAGATCTAATGAGCTATCATTTTGGTGATTCGAAACCAACGAAGATTTGCTTGAACATATCAAGCATACTGAAAAGTTCTCAGACTTTGTTCTCTTTGTGCGTTCTTTGATGCTTAATTTCCCTTCAACAGGTATTCTGCCTTAATCACACACTTTGGTATGGATCAACTCAGAATATTTATTATCTGGGCGGATAGGAGGGCACCGACAGAAATGACGGGCGAGTTTGTCACGCCGCACAATTCACTTGTTCTTATTGTCGTTGGCATCCTGATATTCAGTGGCCTCGGTTTCTACAATGCTGAGAACTTTGGTAGTCGATCTAGTGGGGCTCTAAATGGAACAGTTGGAATGCTTACTCCTTCTTCCAATTCAGCGATATACGAAGATACTGCCACGATCTCTTTTGTTGATTCTTCTGGTGGGAGGGCAGCTTTTTCAGATGTCACCGTCGAATATTGTAGTTCGTTCAACTACCAGGCCTATTACGGAATCACATTAACATGTGATAATTCTAATCCTTTCATTATTGTGATAATCCAGAAAATGCCCACATCTGTCATTTCAACCCTTTACGCTGGCGAGGTTCTAAGCTTGAACCTTGTTTATGTTCCAATGCAGGCAGTTCTATTGCAGGTTGAGGCAAACGTGAGCGAAGTGCAAGGTCCCGCAACCGTATATCTAACAGTTTTCAATTCTGTCTCGAACTTTCGGAACGATACGTGGGATGTATTCGACTTAGTTGTCCCAAATTCTTTCCATCCAGTGGTTAATGGTCAAGTGACTTTCAACTTGTTCGGTCCGTCCTCGCAATCTGTTTCAACATCCACTGAGCGATCTTCAACCTCAGTAACTCAGACTATTGCTTCATCTTCACCCACTACATCAACTTCCGCCACAACCTCTACTACCTCGGCTATTCCTGAGTTTCCATTGCAACCGATTGCAATGATTTTGTTGACTCTTGTAATCCTTCTTGGATATTTGTTGTTACGCGGTTACACAAGTAGACGCGTTTCTACCCATTCCCCATCAAGTCCTTACTGATACCATCCCTTCTTACTGTGTATGATTCTGTGTTTCATCGGGATTGCTTCGTGCATACGAAGCTTATTGCAAACGAGTCATTTGACCTGCTTTTAACACGAAGTCTATGTAGAATTCTTCAGAAGGGAAGCATGTTCGCAATCAGACTGGAAAGGAGTTCTAAATATCTCAGTAGATTATCTTACAGACTCTGATTTGTAGTCCTCACTACTTCTCGCTCTGGTTCTTCAAGGGTATCTAGAAAATGTTTGTCCGGATTCGAATCCACGAAACGATACGTCATTATTAGTCACTTTTTCCGCTCCGGAGTAACAAAGATTCCCGAATTGGAAGAGTTGTTGCAGTCTATCTTTTGCGGAGTGAGGGAGAGAGGTCAAATATTGAATGGAAAACTGACACGTCTTTTGAACCTGAGACCTGGAAATACTTCTAGCAAGAAACTAGAAAGAGGCAGGTTTTACTTGTTCGTTCCTATTAGTGGGCTGTGGCAATAATTGCATCGTTCTTGTCCAAATGCGTATGGCGCTCCACAACTAGGGCATTTCCGTTTTGATGCAAGTTGCGCTTGTCTGAACGCGTTGTCGGTTTCCATCGACTCGACCTTTGCCTTGAATGCGCGATGTTCCAATCTATCTCTTTTTTCATGAGCGATTGCTTCGTCATAGGTTAATGACTCTGCCCCACATTCGTCACATATCCAAATTCGTTCATCTGCATTCTCTGGTCTTGCGTCCATCGGTCATTTTCCACCTATAATCGGAGTTCACACTTTCATCTTATCATCAAATATTCATGTTTTTCCCAAGAGTGAAAGCCAAGATTATATGGAAAATTGACGCTTCTTTTGAACCAAATACGTCACAGTATTTCTCGTAGACAATTGATGGGTGTTTAAGAGCCGCCAGCATTCCCTAAACTTTCCCAAGGCTTGAAAGCGATTCGCGCCAGTATTGTCTCCACAGTCTCAAGTTCGCTCTCAAGCCCGTTTTAGTTAGAGAGTCATTCGAGACGTCGAGCGTGAAGGACAAGATTCTTAACAAATCCTATCGCGAGCTGGGAATGAACAAATCCACTCTCTGGTATCAGAGGAAGAAGCTACAACAAACAGGTTCTGTTCGTATCTACAACAAGACAAAGCATCATTTCGCATGACCTTTTTTGTTCATGCATTTAATGGAGAGATAAAGCAACGAGCGCGCAGAGTTACCTGCAGCATTAACAAAAGTAATCTATTCATAGCTCTTAAATACTTGGGAAAGGCATCAGCATATGTGAGCGACTTACCCGAGCATAATGATGATGTTAAGAACAGACTCAACGTACTGATTAGCATCTTGACGAACCCGATAAAAATTCAAGAGTCGACTCTCAGAGAAAAAATAGCATTCTTAGATTCTTTTGGTTTGGATTACAAGGAAATATCTAAGATTCTCAGGACGACTCCTAGTTTGGTTTCCAAAGAAAAGTCTCTACTTAAGAGGTCTATGAAGAATGAGTGAAAGTTCGCTGAAGAGCATTGATGGGAAACTCTCGACGCTTATTCGATTGATTTCCTTAGATGTGGTAAAAGGTAGGCCTTTAATCGAGCAAATAGAATTTCTCCACAACGCAGGTTTGACACCGGCGGAGATCGGGACTATTTTGGGAAAGACGCCTAACAACATTAGAGTACAAATTCATCTGTTGAAAAAACGGAATGATAGGACAAAGGAGGGAATGGAATAATTGGACGATGAAATGGGAACTGACAATGAAAATCTTGATAGAAAACTTGACATCATAGCTGCAATTCTCCTTGCGAGAAGTGGAATGACAAAGAAGGATGTTGCTCAGATACTTGGTTGCAGCGAGAAAACCATCCAGCGAATGTTTAAGGAAAAATTTAACAAAATTGGAGTGGCCAATGTATGATAAAGTTCAGTTTGTCCGTTGCCAAGCCGTACGGCTCGCTATCCATCGAGAGCGAAGACGAAAAAGAATTACTTGCGAATGTATCGCGTCTTAAAAAGCTTGGAGAATCCATGGATAGACTTCTTGTCTCTGAGGTCGAACCTTCCCAAGACGTAATTTCTTCCTGCAACAATCTAGCGAATGTTCAGAAAGTGCTTGTAGCATTATTGATTGCTGATTCGGGGCTAGAACGAAATCAATACATCCGGATAAGTTCTAAACTAGGAGTTCCGATAGGATGGTGGAATGGAAGTAATTTTCAACGCGACCTTAGAAAACTACCCACCGGCTTTGTAGACAAAACAAATTCTAACGGTAGAACCGTCCTGAAACTGACAACAAAGGGAAAAAGATACACTCGTTCTTTGTTATCGAAGGTGAATCATCAATGACCGAGCAATCAATTCCAAAACTGGAAAGTACTGGCGCAAATAGCATTGAACGTAGGCTTGATGCTTTGATCCGTATGACAATTCTAATCCTAGCAAATGACAACAAGAAGATGGACCTGGGTGAAATCATTCGAGCAATTCATTCCGCTGGTCTCTCCCCCTCTGAAATTGGCAGAATAATGGGTAAAGACAGAAAGTACGTTAGCCCATTCATCTATGGATTGAAATCGGGAAAGAAGGAAAAGAACAATGGGAAATGATAACGACTCGGTCGAATCTATTACGAAACGACTCGATGCAATAATCCGTCTTTTTATGGAACAACAGAATAAAAACGGACAGTTGAATCGAAGTGAACAAATGTTGATACTAGATAGTGTTGGTTTGAACTCTGGAGATATTGGTAGTATTGTGAATCAATCTCCAAGCAATGTTTCAAGTTTCCTTCGCAAACTGAAGAAAAATCAATAGCTATTCTGGGCTTGAAGGGTGAAATACTTACGCCGAATTCGAAAAAGATACGGAAAATGAGTCAAGAAGATCATTTTCGGTCAATTGAGATACTACTGGCAGGCATATTGCTAAATCAAAATCCAACGAAAAAGCAGGTTGCTCAAATAGTGCACATTGATGACAAAGAACTAACAAAACTCTTTCCCGAGCGGAAATCCAAGAAAAGAGCGCGAAAATAACATCCGATGACGAATGAACCTGAAGAGTTCTCCTTACCTCGCGCGGAACTTGTCAAGAATCTCATAGATATTTGTAGAAACTCTCCAGAAAGAGTAAGCATACTCAAGGCCGTTCGGAAACAGAAGAACTACGCTGATGTTGCCAAGAAACTTGACATCAGTCCCACTGGAACATCAAGGATTCTCAAAATGATGAAACGTGCGGGACTGGTCGCAGGAAAGCTTGGCAATTATCGACAGAGTCAGGGAACTCTGACTATCAACATTGATTCGGTAGTTAAACAAGCAAACCAAGAACAAAGGTCTCCTTTGATTCAATCCAATTCAAAATCGGCAAAACCTGGTAAGCGAACAGTATCTTTGAAGCTATCAGAGGAACAAGAATTCTCCAATGTTGGACTTCCTCAATCTGTCATTAGAGAAGCATTAGACATGGCAGGAATGTACCCTTACTTCTATGTGTTTGAAAATGCCGTAAGATACTTCATAAAAGATAACTTGGAGTCAAAATATGGTACAAAATGGTGGGAGTCCAAAGTAGCAAAACCAGTTCAGCAGACTGCGCTAGAAAGGATGAGTAAGGACGGTAAGAACAGATGGCATGGAAAAAGAGGCGCACACCCGATATTCTATGTAGATATCGGAGACCTTCGTTCAATAATCATTTCCAATCAAGAGGACCTAAAGGATAAATTTCCAGCTGTCAGACGACCAATAGATTGGATAACTCAGCGTATCGAAGAAATAGAAATGTCAAGAAACGTAGTTGCGCATAACAATCCACTTTCTCAAAACGACATTGACAGAGTCAAAGTCTATTTTAAGGACTGGGCGTTACAAATGGCAATCAATTAGGAACTCATGAACTACACCGCGCAAGCCATATCTACGCCTAAGAACCGTTAAGACTCAATTCGATTAGTGCGATTCATATTGGCAAAAAGATATTCAGAAGAGAATGTGTTCAAAGCTATCGAAAATACCAACAATTTGATTAAGGCATTGATTCGAGTCCAGCTTTCGAACACTGAATTGAGCTTAGTCAAGAAGATTGAACTTCTTGACGTCGAAGACCTTCCCACCATAGAAATTGCCGACATTCTTTCAACTTCCCCCAATTTTGTTAGCGCACAGAGATCATTATTGCACAAAAAGAAGAAATCACCGAAAAATTGACGCATCGCCCTTGTTTTACCACTTTGGACGCTTTCAGAAATGCCTAAGGCCCAACCAATCAAAGAACCCATCTTTGTATTCATATGCTCGAAACAAAAGGAATTCGAATCAATCAGAAAGACGTTAAGCTATGAGATAGGGCGACAAACGCTTTTCCTCAAACCAATTTTTACCGCCGATCTCGCCGAAGATTATCCTAGTGTGAAGACCGATGAGGGAGTGTCCAAACTAATTCAAAAGTCATCACTGTACATACTTCTCATTGGCTATCAGAACTCTATGTACACGGAAAGGGAGTTTGATTATGCTATCTCTAAGGGTTTGCCAATATTGGCATATGAGTACTATCGCAAAAAAGACAAGACGTACAAGAAGATTCAAACCAATGATTTCTTGGATCGAGTGATGAAGTCAGGAGTCAAAGTGAGAGGACATGATGATGCATTTGTCAAAAAAAGCGACTTGATAGATAGTGTCTTACTGGACATTCCTGAAGCTCTCGGGAGTTTGGTCAATCATTATACAAGAATCAAAGAAACAGTTGAAGCACACAACAAGTTCTAACTCAATAGTTTTAGGTCATCTGCATACATACAGGCACCCACCCTCACCGCCTCTCTGACTCAGTCTCTCAGAGAGAGGCACACACACGTACAGGGAGGCACAGGCAGGGGGATAAGTAAGAATATGAAAACACATGCGTGGGCAAGGAAACGAGAGAGAGCGAAAATAGTGGGGTTGGCCGGATTTGAACCAGGACATCAGTCAAATGAAATGCACGTTCGGGAAATTGAGGTCTGTCTTGAGAAAAGACAAAGTTACGTGCGCATTCTAAACTGTAGACCAGTCAAGCACATTGATCAGATATCGATTCTAATCCGCTCTGAAGGATCCGATGTGCAACTTGCCTTCAGTTTCTGATTAAATCGAACGGTCTTTCGATACACGCACCTCTAAGCTCGGCCGAAGCGGCCGACATAGAAGCGAGCTTCCTGTAGGCAGTCTCGGCACTGTTGAGAGGAGTCTCGGCAAATGTGGCGAATCCGCAGTCTGGATTGAGGAAGATGCACGACGGATCGAAGTACTTCATCGCTTCTCTGACTTTAGATGCTATCTCCGAGGAGCTTTCGACGACGCTCGTTCGTGGATTCACTACTCCTAGTCCTAACTCTTTACCCCCAGAAGATAGGCCATCCAATACTGAAAGTTTCCCAGCTCTCTCAGTCGCGAACTCCAGCACATACTGATTCACCTTCATCTGCTGCAAGTACTTGACGAGAGGTCCGTAGTCACCCCTTAGTAGAATCTCCTCCTTCGTGCTCCAGTTACCACGACAGATGTGCACTCCTGTCTTTACGCCGCTGATTCCTCCAACCACCCCGTTGATGAGTTCAGTAGCGAAGGCTAACTCCTCCTTTGGTTCGACCTTCGACGTTATCACTGCGCACATGAACGTCTGCATGGAAGCTTCGCCATACACAATCTCCGTAAGACTTGGCTCGTCCAGCTGGACAAATGAAGCCCCGGCGTCGCGAAGCTGAATGATCTCTTCTCTAAGGATTTTCGCATAGTCGCGCCCCAGCTCTTCTCTGGAGGAATATCCATTCTTGGATATCGGTTCGATCCAGCTAGCTCTTGTGAGCATGTACGGCCCCGGTAGCGACACCTTGATCTTCTTCTTTGTGTTCTTTCTCAGGAACTCGAGCTCATCCAGCGCGAGTGAGCGCTTCCTTGCTACCTTGTCGTACACAACGGGAGTCCTTATCGCAAAGGCCGGAACGTCACGCGCCCTAAGCATCTGCTCATATCTCAGCTTGTCCTTGATGTAGTCCATTAGGTCGGCCATTGACATGAGTTTGATCCCATCGAGCTTGTCCACCACGAACGAATAGAAGCTGTCCCTCCGTTGCTCCCCGTCTGTGATGTAGTCCAGTCCCGCTTCTTCCTGATACTTCGCAGCGGCGAGAACAGCGGCATCTGCTTTGGCTGAGAACTCTTCGTAGGTTATCTCGCCATCATTTTTCTTTCTCAATTCGTCGAGAAGCCAGTCCGGCCTGGGCCAGCTCCCAACAACTGATGTCTGAAAGGTCTCTTCGACCATTCAACTTCGCTACCGTGTAATAGCAAGCTCAGGCACTACGGTTACATTGCGGCTGAGCGAATTTGATACTGGCGAACCTGCGACAGTTTCTTTCCAGACATCTTCAACGATCTTCCTGTCACCCTTTGTTCTCGCGTAAAGTTTTGCCTTAATCTCGCGGAACCCCGCGTGCCCCTTGTCGCTAAGCCCAAAAAAAGTGAGTATGTTGTCGAGATTCCCCTCAAGCGCGACTTCCACGTCGTCGACCTTGATTCCCTTCTTGGTGGCGTTCAGGACGAATCCGACTATGTAACAGCCACCCAACGACGAAAGGAGATACTCCACTGAGTTCGGGCCTGTATTGACTCCAGCCAGGTCGGCCGGCTCGTCCAAAAGGAAGGAGTGCTCTCTGACATAAGCTTCCGACTTGAACCCGCCCTTCCATTTTACCCGCGCATTCCACTTGTTCAATGGAGCGGCTGCATTTGGATCTTTTGTTACGACCTGAACCAGCTGCTGAAGCTTTGGTAGGCTAAGACCGTTTAGTTCTGTTTCAGTGGTAGTTGACATGAAAATCAGAGTAATCGAAATCGATTACTATCTATTATAACGAATCCCGAATATATCCAACTGTGACTCTTCGGTGAGTCATGCTCTTCGTTCACTAAGCCGTGACAAGTAATGTTGCTGTGTTCGTAATAACCTGCGATCCGTCTGGGAATGTTACCACGGCATACACACTTGTGGAACCTACCAGCGATGCCGAAGCTGTAGCCGTGTAAATGTATGTGCCACCAGTTCCGATAGGCCATTTGTTCAAGGTCTGGCCCACTCCGTTGACAAAAGCCTGGATGCTTGATGGCAGTGGTGATCCTGAAGGAACCACAACAGCGAACTGAATCTGTTGTCCCACCGCAAATTGCCCGGTCGAAGACTCGACGCCTGCGGGATTGTTGTAGTGGGCAGTTGCGCTGTACGCGCTAGATGTCATAGTCTGTAGACTGAATGTGCGGGATGCACTTCCGAGATAGACATAGTTTGGATTGAGTCCGGTCGCGACGCTAGCAATGCCATTCGTAAAGTTCACCACCAGATTGTCCGCCGACTCTCCAGTGTCACCGCTGAAGCTGTAGTACGAGGGAAATGAAGCTAAGACTCCAGGAGGACTGGACGAGTCATGGTAGAACAGTCCGAGACTTGCGTTTAGTTGAGTAAAGTGTGCAACCTCTAGATTACCCTCCCCCGCAAATACTAATTCCGCATCATAGTACAAACCTACCGGCGGAGTCGCCGAGCCCGATACATCGAAGTATGCGCTCTGAACGCTGGGATCCACTATGGTGACGTTATCGAACCAGTTCACTTTTGATGATATGGCAGAGCCGTTTACCGTCACTATTGAGCCTAGCTGAACCAGAATACCAGAGTTTGGATTCACTGTCTCTTTCACCAAGAGTCCGACGTTGAGCGGCATTGCGTAGGTTTCATTGGGTCCGTTGTAATTGTAGACGTATGGACCGCTGTTTTGTGAACCACCAGGATAGACAGCACCACCATTCACCAGGTTGGTCGAAGTTATGGTCTGATTGCTCAGGTAACCGTTCTGGTCAGTCCAATTCCAGATCTCGTCACCGATAGAAACGATTGATGAATTAGTCTGAAAGTCAGGCACATTCTGCACCCAGTATACCTTCTGTCCCGAACTGTCATTGACAACCAGTACAGCGTTCAACTGGAGCGTTCCGCCACTGACACTGACTCCGTATTGATTCGCGTTTGGAGTATTGATCTGCATCGATGAAATATTTGCCACACCTACGATTTCGTTTGTCCTAACTTCGTAGGCAGATGCCCTGCCTGAGTTGTTAGCGACTCCGAAGGTCGAGATCCCCGAGGCGAAATTAGAAGATACTGCGCCGTAACTGAACGGTGTGTTAGGTGAGACCTGGTAGCCGAACTGGATTTGTGCCCTTGAATAGTATGCGTAAAACACCAAGAAGTACTTGCCGGGCGTAATCGTTACGTTTCCCTGAATTGAAGTTCCATTCTGGAGTGCGACAGAGTTGGTTAGCGGAACACTAAGGTTGTTTGCAAATTGATCTAGCTGTGTTGATGTCATGACAGCCACAGAAATTGGGGCGCTACTCAGAACGGCGTATGCTAAAGTCGTGCTGTTTGAAAACGAATCAGCTTCGTAATAATTGTAATACCCAGCTCTGAGAGTGAGAGTTTGATCTATAGCAACAGACTGGGCTCGTGTAGTGTATGTACCAACCGCCGCGACAGTCGGTGAAAGCTGGAAAGCCAAAAGAGTAGATAGACCAAGTACTAGAATTACCACCAGAGAGATGCTCTTGGTCCGGCGGCTTGTCCTAGAGCATGACACCTTATCGTAAACTTGCATCGACAACGTCAGATTCGTCTTCTGACTAGACACGGCTCGCAGTTCCTTAAGTATGCTTTCCAGAATCTTTCCGAGATCTTTCCGCCATCGTTCGAGAATTTGTGCGGCACTCGTGCTTCACAAGTGAATTATTTAGGCGGCCGCCCTTATTCAAAACTCCAGTCGACTAGATCATTTCGTTCTTATCGTGGAGGTTCGCTCTTCTTGATCTCCGCGATTACATCTGCGGCATTGGCCTGTACAACCCTGTCCATCGCTGTGAGATATTTCGTCAATGCCGGCATTGCTGATTCACCCTTCCTCACAATAGCCCTTCGAAAACCGGATCGAATTGAGAACTTCTCGTCTCGTTTTGCTTGGTGGAATCCGACTTCGACAAGTGAGTCGGCATCGCCCGATTCCAAGATCGCCTTTTCGATTACATCTCTCGTCTCTTGAAGTTGCGAGTAGACCAGAAGGTCTGAAACCTCCTTGCTCTGCGAGAGCTCAAGATCTTCGATTCTGGTTTCAATTTCGAACAATTCTTTCTCAAGAAGTGGCCCGATGTCCGGACCGCCGAGTTCCTGAAGAGCTCTTGCAGCTTCTGCTTTTCCTGCAAGCTCGTGACCTTTCAGGATCAAAGTCAGCTCCGGAACTAAAGCTCCATCATGCAATATCCTGGCAATACTTGCGGCAGCTGCCCGTTTTTTCAGATCCGAGCTGGCTAGTTCTTCCTTCAGTCTTGGTTTCCCTAGCTCGCCGAGATACGCAAAGATGGTTCGAACAAAGTGGTCATTCGAGGGTGAACTCATTTGCTCTGTGTCAACGAAATTTCGAAGTGCTCCGCCTATAGGATTCCCATAGGTATCGACTGGCGCTGCGATACAATCCATTATCAGATCCAATGATTTTCCGCTGCCAATCTTTGCAAGCGCTTCCACAGCCTCCTTTCTGGGGAGAGCCCGTGCAACCAAGTCAACTGTTGATTGATCGGAGATTATACCTAGTGTTTTGATCAGCCCGTCTATGGCGAGCTCAAGATAGGAGTTCTTTGCCTCTTCTGCGCTACGAGCTCTTGCTTCCTCTGCTAAATCACTGTTTAACACACTCACTAAATGCGGGACGGCTTTGGCGCCGAACATCGAAAGCTGAACGACTGCTAAATCTCTCACGTTCTCAGAATCATTCTCCAGTGACTCTATGAGCAAATCTAGCTGCTCCTTCAAACGTGATTCCTCGTCGTATTTCTGATTCAATTACTTCACTTGCAAAAGACGCCAAAAGTACGTCTTAAAGTTGCTAGGCAATTCTCATTTCTGAGAGTGATATTCAGCCATGAATCTACGTACGATTTATATCGAAAAACGTCAGGAGAAGAGTTGATGAGTTCCAATTCTTCCGCTTTCTACTTGACCGGCATCCTTTTCGTGCTCCTCGGAATAGCGTTCATTTTGATTCCGCTTCTTGGACGCTCGCTTTCAAATGTCAAGATACCTTGGATCATTCTCTATACATACAACAGGGGCGGAGTCTTCTTTGCGACCTCGCCCATTCTCATCATAATCTCAGTAATAGGATTCCTCGTAGCGTTTCTGCGACGCTGAAAACGCTTTACTAATCAATTGGATAACATTTCCCAAGAAATGTTTCCTAACTATGGCATTGTGATCCATGGCGGAGCAGGAACGATCAGTCGAAAACTGGGAACGAGTGCTCGAAGACGAGTTCTCAAGCAATCAGTCTCAAAGGGATACTCCATCCTTAATGTCGGCGGATCGTCCATAGACGCCGTTGAGGAGGCCATCAAAGTCCTTGAAGACTCTGGCATTTTCAACGCAGGATCAGGCTCATCTCTCACAGCAAGGGGAACGATAGAAACAGATGCTGCCATAATGAAAGGGGATTTGAGCTGCGGGGCGGTTTCTCATGCTTCTGTAGTGAAAAATCCTATTTCACTGGCCAGGTCTGTGATGGAGAAATCGGACCATGTCTTCATTGCGGGGAGGGAAGAACTGAGAGAATTTGCGAGAGCCGTTGGCTTTCCGCTCTTTGACTTGGAGCCAACTCGGGCACGGAAGGCTCAGTTGAATTTAGAAATGGCCACCTTTCGCAAAGCTGGCAAGATTGAGGAGTGGCCATTGAACTCCAAGCTTATGGAATCGTATTTTGGAACCGTCGGCGCTGTAGCAATTGACTCACATGGCGAATTATGCTCTGGTGTCTCGACTGGCGGAAGGAGTATGAAACTTCCCGGACGTGTTGGAGATTCTCCTGTCATCGGGGCAGGAATTTACAGCGATGAAGCATCGGGTGCGGCGTGTGCGACAGGTTTGGGAGAGGAAATCATCAGAGCCTGTCTGTCAAAGACAACTTGCGACTATATGAAACATGGGATGAAAGCTCAGAAAGCTACGGACGCAGCAATTGAATTTCTCACTAAAAGAATAGGGAAAGATATCGCTGGCTTGATTGCAATAGATAGAAACGGAAATCTCGGAATATCAAGAAACACAACTATGATGCCTCATTCATACCGATTCGCTTCGATGAATAAAATCATTGTCGACGGATTCTGATCATGATGGGTAACTCACCCGTGAGCAGCCTAGGACAGTCTCAAGGAATTCCCAGATGAGTTCGGGTTACAAGTTATATGTAAACTAGGGCACTTTCTGACTCAATTTACGATGATATCATTTGTCCGCGAGTCAGGAAGAAGTGCGATAAGTACAATTCTGGTCGGCGTCATAGTCGTAGTCATAATTTTGTTTAGACTGGCAGTTTACATCAGGCTGTCTCCCTCAAGCTCCACGACATCTACAACTTCCACCAGCGGTTCCACTCTATATACTACAGCTACTCAGACTTCCACTAACATTCCGACAAACGCCGTTTATGTAGACATTCCAAGCAACGAGGTTTACGAGTACGCCCAGTTTTTACCTCAGCTTATCACCATAGTAGTTGGTGTGAACACTACAGTAGTATGGACTAATCACGACTCGATAGTCCATCCCATAATGTTCGGCCAGATCATAGTCAAGAGTTCTTAGTATCGAATGCAATCTGGAAATCGTGGCATGACTCTCAAGGGTTGCAGAGGAGCGAGAAGGGAGCTTCTTCCCCACCTCAAGCTTCCAGTGGAAGGCATTGCTGAAAATGAAGAAAACTCGAAGAATCTCATTCCAGCGATACTTTCTGCTTCTGGTTACACTGCGATGCTAACCCTCAGGAGTGGCGAGGATCTCTTGAAATTTACAAAGAGAATCACAGATCCTGATCTATTGCCGGATTTTATCATCACAGACTTCGGCGTCCCGCAAGATGGACGCAAGAAAAAATCGACAAATCGCCCTAAGAAGATAATTCTTGCCGAGTAATTAGCTCCGGACGCGAGTCATCATCTCAAATCAACCGATCAACTGTTAATCTTTCTTTGGTAAACTGTTGTTCACACTCTACCTTATTGTATGAGAGAGCGATCTCAATAGACATTGTGCAAGAAGTAATACAAATTGTCAATTTCAGACAAGCAACCAGGATCCTTTGAACCACTGAAACCGAAGATAGAGCATGCATCACTGAAACTCAAGGAACAAATCGAAAAACTAGATCAGATAGCATCGAATCTGAAAACACAGGACGACGAGGTCTTCTCAATGATAGTTTCATCTCTTCAGGAAAATGAAAGAGAGCGGGCAGAGATTCTCGCGAGAGAACTCTCCATCATGTTGAAAATGAGCTCAATGCTCGTTGAAGCAAAGCTCGCTCTAGAGCAGTTGACTCTAAGACTCGGCACCGTGAAAGATATAGGCGATCTAGCCGAAGCCGTAAGGCCTTCGCTTGACGTGATAAAGCATGTGAAACCGAGTTTGGCAACATTCGTTCCGGACTCTGAACAGGAGATCGAACGCCTTTCAGATCTACTAACCGGAACTCTCGCCGAGGCACGCCGAGTGGATGTCAGCACCTCGTCTGTTGAACCCGTCGACGAAGAATCAGAGAAAGCAATAACCGAAGCAGTTGCCCATCACGAGTCACGGCATGATCTACCACTTCCAAATTCCTCGGACAGTTTGGAAGAAGCCGCATGAAGCATAAAATCCCAAAGATAACTACGATCGTTCGGGAAATCAGGCGATTTCAAACATATCTTCAGTACGTATGACGAAAGCTAGAACACTGCTTCACAATGGTTATTAACAACGTTAGACCCTTTTTATCTTCGAGGAACCAACCAACGACTTTTGTGAAGCATAACGAACATCTGATTCTGAAACTATTAGCAGAAGGAAAACTCTCCCCTAAGGAATTATCCGCGAAATCACAACTAGATCTACAAGAGGTACAGAAAATAACTGATATTATGCAAGAAAAAGGCCTCATAAGTAGACCTTCAAAAAATGGAACTTCCAGCCCCATACGAATCACAAACTATGGTCTCGGCGTTATGGGAGCTCGCGAATCTCTCTGCTAGGTAGACTTCTGGGCTAGCAAATCTTTTACCCCGAAAATTAAATTTTCTCGTTGAGACTCTCGATCAAAAGAATTGCAAAGAAACGCTTCACTGCTCAAATGGTTTCTCCCATACGTCGTCGTTGCTTCGCTGCAGTACCAGTTCACTAAGGATGGTCTCAACTACTCTTCTCCATTTGTCTTGATGACTCTCCGGTATGTTCCAGTCGGAATTATCTTCTACTTTGTCGGAGGAAGGAGAGTCCAGCTAGACAGAGACACAATTCTTGTCGCTGTATTCGCTTCCGCGAGTACAATACTCTGGGCCTTCGGACTGAAAATCGTCTCGCCCGGAGATTCAGCCGTGCTGAGTTACACTATGCCTCTCTTCTCCATTCCGATTGCATTCATCGCGATAAGAGAGAGAATTTCCAGCCGCGAGCTCGCGGGAGCTATTGTAGGATTTAGTGGTGTAGTAATTTATTCCCTGTCTTTGTCCCACGGTTCGCTTCTTTTAGGGGCTTTATTCTCCGTAACAAACGCAGTCTTCTGGGCTGCATACAGTGTCTACTACAGGAAGCTGAAGTCTCGGGAACCTATACCAATGCTTACAACCCAGTTTCTGGTAGGATCAATCCCTCTTGTCATAGGTTCCTTCTTCTTCCCGCTGTTGACTGTTACTACGAATTTCTTGGTTGACCTCGTATACATCATCGTCTTCACGGGCATAGTTCAGTTCTATCTTTGGAACAGTCTCCTTAGGCGCGGAAGAGTGGGAAAAGTCACAACCATGGCTTTTGCGGTTCCGGCGGTGAGCATCTTCATAGATTCCGTTAGAACATTGACTGTTCCGACAGTTTTCGAAGTTGCTGGTGCAATTGTTATGTTCGTGGGAATCTTCGTTTCAAACTGGAACAAGGGTTCGCCGCCGGTTCAGATTCCCGCAGAAGAGGCCGAAGCAGATTCTACTCTCCGGAATTCAGAATAGTCTCCCTTTGTAACTCGGGCGAGCTGCAATAAAACCACCTATGGTAGAATAAATAACAGAATACTGAAGTGACACCCATGGAAAAAGCCGCAGGCGCTTTCAGCCCAATAGCCGTTGTCTTCCTTCTCGGTCTCGCCGCAGGGATACTGGTCAATCTCATCTTGCCATTCCCAATATGGAAAAGTGCCTGGATTGCATTAATCGGAGTTATACCGATTGTCACAGGCACCTGGTTCTTCGTAGCGGCGGGTCGGACGTTCAAGCGGCATAATACTCCACTCATGCCGTGGAAGCCGACATCGGAGCTTGTTTCAGACGGGCCCTACAAGTATTCAAGAAATCCAATCTATCTTGCTTTTGCTCTGTGGTACCTGAGCGTTGCCTTTTTCTTTAATTCGGCATATATCTTGATACTTAGTTAATACTTCCCTAGCATTAGTGCCTGAGTTAACTTCCGTATTTTTTTGGTTATTTACCTTTTTGTTCTCGCTG
>JAJYUX010000071.1 GCA_021792315.1 archaeon | reverse complement strand
ACATGTTAATGGCAATCTGATCTATCGCGCTTTTTCTGTCGTTCCCGGAGAGTTTCCCTGAATCAAGTTCTTTTTTCAGCTCAGAGATCCTAAATGCCAGTTTCCGCACATCTGGCAGTCTCTTGTTTGCCTCTTCTGGAGTGAAGAAGTGAACCATAGATCAGGGACAAGCTGAAATTTCTCTTCTTAAAGAACGTAACGTCATCAAAGAAACTACCTCAGTCTTAATTAGTCTCCTTTCTCCGATCAAAGAGAATCTTGAGCAAAGCGTGTCAATGTTCTATGAAAAACACCCTCCAACAGCGATTTCAAATCGAATTTCTGCTGATAATCTTTTAATAGCATTAGCTCATTGGCGGCGATAAGTTGTGATTTCTAATAATTGCAGAAATGTGAAAATTCTCCTAAAATTGCTGTGAGGTTCAACTAGATTGGCGCAACCAATAGTTCAATCGTCTGACGCTGTCATTTCCGAAGTATCGAAGGTGATCGTAGGAAAGAAAGAGGAGCTCAACATGATACTTGCTTCTCTCATTGCAGGCGGCCATGTATTACTCGAAGGTGTTCCCGGCGTTGCAAAGACTACAATGGCGAAAGCTCTTGCAGACTCCATGAGTCTTCAGTTTCAGCGAATTCAATTCACACCAGACCTTCTTCCGTCTGACATTCTCGGAACCTACGTCTTTGATCAAAAGGAAGCAGATTTCAAATTGAAGAGGGGTCCGATTTTCGGAAATATCATACTGGCAGACGAGATCAATAGAGCTTCTCCGAAGACTCAGTCCGCACTTTTGGAAGCGATGCAAGAGAGACAAGTGACGATCGAGGGCACCTCAATGAAGCTCCCGAGCACTTTCACAGTTCTCGCGACTCAGAACCCTGTAGAATTCGAAGGTACGTATCCATTGCCAGAAGCGCAGGTGGACAGATTTCTCATGAGAATAATGATCGGATATCCCACCAGAGAAGAATCAATGCAGATGCTCAAGAATTTTAAGACGCAACGCCCTAAGATTGATGCGGTTCTGGATGAGAAAGGTCTCATAGGACTGGTCGAGAAAGCAGGTAGAGTCAATGTCGACGATTCTGTGAAATCTTACATCATCGATCTTGTAGAGAACTCTCGAACCCATAAGTCAGTCAGACTCGGAGGCTCTCCAAGAGCGAACATTTCTCTGCAAGCAGCAGCTTCAGCAATCGCCGTGATCCAGAACCGAGACTACGTGATTCCAGACGACGTGAAGCGCGTTGCCCCGCATGTCATGGCACACAGACTAGTTTTGAATCAAGAGGCTGTGCTAGATGGAGTAACTAAGGAATCTGTCGTAAGCGAATTATTGAAGAATGCAAAATCTCCGTGACACGAATGCCTTTCGAACGCACGCCGAGAGGGAACGTTCTGATACTACTTTCTTCCGTGCTGATCGCGTTCGGTCTGATATTCGCTTCAAGCGCTGCTGCCTTCTTGTACGTAGGGATCGGCCTTTTGATGTATTACTATGCGTCACGGCTTATCCTTCAAATGAAAACGAGTGTGCTGAACCGGCTTGAGGTAACACGAAACGTACAGGAAAGGATTGATGAGGGAAAAGAACTCGAGGTGACGCTCACTATGGTCAATAGAACCATGCTTCGACTTTCTCTCGAGATTTTTGATTCGTATCCCCCATTCCTGAGATTAGTAGACGGCTCTAATTCCACATTGATCAGTGTGCCCTCCCGAGGATACACAAATCTCACCTACAAACTCAGACTTACTTCTGTCGGAAAACAGACTTTCGGTACAGTTCACCTGATACTTCGCGACATTGCTGGATTGTTTTTCTATGAAAGAAATGTCGAAGTGCAAACGATAGTTGAAGTTACACCCCGTATCAGGGAGCTCGAGAGAGGAGCTCTCGCCACGGTGTCTGTCTCTACATACGGAGGAAGTCTGGCTTCCACGAAGAAGGGAGAGGGAACAGACTTTGCAGACATAAGGCAATACACTCAGGGAGACCCCTACAAGAGAGTTGAGTGGAGAGCGACTGCCCGCACCGGTCGTTTGATGGTGAGGGACTTTTACGCAGAAACCCAGCTTAATGTCATGGTCTTACTGGATGCAACTGATACAATGTCGTACGGCAGGGCCGGTGAGACAAAGCTTGACTTTGCAATAAGATCTATCGCATCTCTCGTAGCTTATCTTTCGAAACGCGGAGACTTTTTGGGCATAACGGTTTTCCATGGTTCCGGACCTGCAACAGTTATTCCACTAGCACGTGGTTCTGTGCAGACCAGTCTTATCATGCGCCTGCTCGGGAACATCACACCAGGCTTGTCTACTGAGAATGCTCTGGCCGACGGAGTGAAACGGGCTATGGCTCTGGGTAAAATCAAGGGTAGGGCTCTGATCTTTGTTATAACTGATCTGGATTCGAAGAGCGATCTCAGTTCGCTAAAGCAACTCGTAGCGATGCACCATCAAGTTATCGTAATGTCCCCGTTCACTCCACTGTTTGAATCCCACGATATCAAAGGAATGGATCGAATGATCTATTCGATAAGAACCACCCATATGTACAAGGAGAGGCAAGTAATGCTTCGGGAAGCCGCCGCGCTCGGAGTACCAGTACTTGATGTAGGGCCCGACGATTTATTTTCCAAACTGATCTCCAAGGTGGAGCAACTTCGAAAGGTTGGAGGTTCGTAAGATTGAATCTTCGGGCGTACACAAATCGAAATATGTTTGTCTACCTCGGTCTCTCCATCCCAGCTCTCCTGTTGCAGGGTTTCTTCATTATCGCTTTACTGAAGATACCGATTGTTTCTCTGTCAGGGCTTCTGAGGTATGCAGATCTCGCCCTCCAATACGTTCCGTGGCTCGTACTGTTCATCTCGATCTTCGCTGTCGTGACATTCCGAACTTCTATACTTTTGACGCTCCTAGTGGTTTCTTACTTCATTTCCTCAATCCTTTCAGGGAGCGCCTCGCTAACTGCTGCTGGTTACTATCTGAACTCGGGTGAAATTGCGGCACTTGTTGTTGCCGCATCATTCTGTTCCCTGATCGGATTTGGGTTTTCACGCGCTGCTCGAATAGAAAAACGAAAGACGATTGTCATGTCGAAAGGCCCTATTCCACATCAAGTAATCAGCATCTTCTTGGAGTTATTCCTGCCTGCGATAGTCGCGGTCGGTTTGATACTTGCAACAATTCGTGTTGTGGGTGCTCTAAGGGCCGAAACACTATTGTTTCCAGCACCTCTCTCAACGATCTTTTCGAGCTTCCTGCTGAGTCCAATTATCACCATCATAATAGCGGCGATTACCCTTGCTCTAGTCAGGGACATTGTTGAGCCATGGGTACTCTATTACACAATCAACCAAGAGGATGCTCAGATAATCATGGAAAAGGAAGCAAAACAAATGGTGACTCGTAAGGGTCTTACTGCAAGGTTCGCTTCTGGTGGCATGTTCTTTTCAATCGTTGTCGTGGTTATTATCTTGGCGCTTGTAGTATGGCTTTTCGGATATCAATCAGTACTTGCGAACTTCCAATCTCTGCTCGGAATAGGAAGTCCCACCCCGGAACCTAATTTCCTAATCAGAATTGACAATGGTTTCCTCCAGTTCGAGAATTTGCTCAGCACAATCATACATTTGTTGTGGGGATGAGGCATTGTTGCAAAGTTTGTGGTGGATAATATGAGTTCACGTATACTGTCGACTATATCTTTCGTAGTAGGAATCGTCCTAATCGCTGCAGCCATACTTTTCTTTTTGGAGTCTATTACTTACATTCAGGCTCCAAGTACGTCTGTGGTGGCAGGCTTGCTCGCGGCCGTGATTGGGTTTGTGACCCTCTCCGCAGGAACGACCTTGATAAGGTCGTACTTGATATCAAGGGTGGCAGAAAGGAAGTGAGATGTCTCGCCGGGCAGGTTCTGCTCGCTGCCTGCTTCCTGACGTTACTGTTTGCTGCAATACCAACGGTGCACGCCTTTGACTCCAGTATCGACACAAATACTGGGCAGAGTTCCACGATCAACCCACAGCAGCTACAGACGTTACTATCTCAACTTCAACAGTCAAATGATACTCAAACGCAACAGCTTGCGAGCAATCCGCAGTTTCAGCAACTAATGTCGCAGTTCAACTCAAGTTTGACTTCTGGAAACAGCAACCTCACGGCTTCGAGCTTATCGAATCTTCAAAATTTCTTGTCTTCGACAAACTCTACTAGTCTTCTGTCTTCGGTACTTAAGAGTCTCCAACCATCCGGCAGTGGAGTCACAATCAATCCATCCACGCTCTCATCACTGCTAAATTTGGGACCTAACGGGTTACCGAACGGCATCACTTCGGGGAACGCTGCTTCGGAAATTTCTGGTCTTACCTCTTTAGCTAATCTCGTGAAAAACATCAATCCGCAACTCGCTGGTCAGCTTCTGAATGCGGCGACTGGCCTATCAATGAATTTTGGAATTCCATCAAAGTCGCTCGGTCTCAATTCATTTGGATCACTGAACTCCCTCAAGGGCCTGCAGAGTCCGTCTTTAGCGACACCGAAGCTCGGGAGCTCCAGCTCACCGAAAGTTCAGTTGGAATTGTTGGTTGTACCAATCATACTAGTGGCTGCTTGCCTAGCGCTCTTTTTCCTGCGAGGTACTCTTGCAGGACTATTGCGAGGTCAGAGAGTTCCAGGTGTTGAGGAAGAAAAAATCGTTCTCGGAGAGTACGATCCCAATGATCCGAAGAAAAGGATTCTCTACTACTTTGCAAAGACCGTGCAATTCATGCGAGGAAAGGGCATCGCCAAAACTGTTTCAGATACACATAGGGAATTCAGCGCAAAATGTGCTAAGGCTGCCGGATCGGAACATGTGAGCACTATCAGCAATTTCTATGAAAAGGCGCAGTTCTCCGGGCGCTCTGTGACGAACGATGATGCTAACCATGTGGAAAGGGAACTGTCGAGTCTGGAAAACCCATTTGAGGTGAAGTCAGGCTGAAACTTCGCTGGTTTCTAATTGTTCTAGGGATCATAGCTCTTGTTGCATCGGTGTTTTCCCCTAGCTCGATCAATTTTGCGCTAAATTCTCAAGGAGCCTTCACAAGCTCCCAAACTGGATTGTCAAATCTAGCAACTCTTTTGAAACATCAAGGGTACAATGTTAAAATTGCAAATACAACCCAACAGGAACTTTCCTTCGCAAGTACTAGTGGCGTTGTGTTTTTCCTAATTAGCCCGGACTCTCCTATTTCTTCTTCGACAGCCCAGACTCTCTTCTCCCGCTATCAAAGAGGAGAGCTCTCCTTGGTTCTGGCTGAAGCCAATTCGACGAATGAAGCTCCTCTTCTCTCTGCCTTTGGAGCTAATGTAACTGGTGCCGCCATCAATGACACGACATCGAGTTTTTCCGATCAGAGAATATTCGATATTACGATGAACCTTGGATCAGTAATTTCAGGCGAGATTGATATTGGTTCTCCGATAATCCTGAAGAACTCGATACTGACTCCAGTAGCTGAAAGTCCTGCCTCTTCGATAGACTCAAGAAACTCCACTCTCGGCCAGCGAACCGTAATCGCTGCGACATCGTCAGCTTCAAGTTCTAGGGCGATTTTGGTTTCTAGTCCCTCGCCCTTTACCAATTGTGGGCTAGGTCAGTGTACTAATTTGAATGATACCTCTCTTGTTCTCTCGATGACGAATTGGGCAAGCGCTGGCAACACGAGCAGACCAATCGTGATTGATGGGTCTCTCTACACACCAACAATTCCTCCCGTTGGTCTTGGGATTCCCGTTGGGTGGATAATGCTACAAGTTTTGAAAGGTACTCTTTCGTCTTTTGGCGGGGCTAATCTCAGTCAACTCTCTTCTTCGAGTTCCGGTTTTAGTTTATTTGGATTTACGATACCAAAGATTTTCGTGACTTTGATACAACTAGCGATCGCTCTGTTACTCCTCTACATTATAAGAGGAAGGATAAGAGCGTGGTTTGCGACGGAGAAACCGGTAAAGGACGACCAACCACTTCCTGTCATTGAAAAAGACATCGTCTCAGAATCTAAGGAGAAGGTTGACTTTCTCACGATGTCTCGAAGCAAGTCGTTTTACGTAGCGACTCTTGCGCAGCTCTATGAAGTGATTGACGATGTTGCAAGACTGGAGCTTGGCGCAGGAACCAAAGACCTTTCCATGGAGACTCTGAATGCGAGGCTCGGCCCGGAGAAAGCCACGAGAGCGTACAAGAATCTGCAAGAATTGTCGAAGTACTACGATTATGCAAACAGCAAGGGTCGGTTCCTACTACCGCCGGGCCTTTCGTGGAAGAGAAAGGTCAACAGCATGACCACATGGGCGGAGCAGTTCTTGAACGATCTAGGAATGACGATGGCGGGTAAGGTTTCAGAGAAGCAACTCGAATACGCTCTAAAGCGCTGAGACTCTTCAGAATCTAGCCGGAATGCATCTTCGTTATATGGACAGATGCTTTAACTGGAGTAGCGACAATTAGAGCGCTTCATAAATCTGATCGAACAGAAGCTTGAATTACTGTTGCCTCATCGTCGCCATTTAATTGTCAGGATTAGCTATTTCCATTTCGACATGAAAAGTACTGGAAGGAAGGTTAGTCCTCCAGCAATCAAAACGTATGGGCCTCCACCAACTGTGACGTTCTTCTCCACAAAGCTCCCTATTATACTCCTAAGAATTCCCGGGGTTCCAGAAATTACTTCCAGTTTGAGCAATTCCATGCTATAAATCCAAAGTCCGGATGTTATTAACGCCGACGAAGTAGTAATTGCAGAAATCCTTTTCCATCTTAGAACCAACAAAGATGATCCAAGCACACCCGGGTAAAGAAAAAGCGATACTGCTGACAATTCCAAACCATCTAAAATTTTCTGACTCAGGAACTGTGCTGCTGGAGAGCCGGTTCCATTCAGTGAGTCTATGTAGAATTGCAATAATGATTCGCTGGCCTTGGGAATTGATATGTAGCTTATTGTGACCCATGACAGTCCTAAGGAGGCTACAATGATAACGAATCCTATAATTGATAGTATATTCTGAACTGACAGCAAGGACGTATTCCTTCTGGCAGGGGGATGATAGGACAATGAACGTTTCATTTTAGTTTTCCGATCTCATTGACATAACGTGTCCATGCAGGTTTCGGTCGGCCCTTCTCGGTAAACAGTCCAAAATGATTTTCTTGGAAAGGGAATGATTTCCATCCAGCATCGGATAGCCTCCAGACACACAATGCATTCACTGCGTCGCAAGAGTAAGACACATCACATGCAGATTTTACATAAGCAGCTTGTCTAGATTCGTTGTAACCCAGGAATTTGGGGCTTGAGGGATAGCCGGTTTCGGCAACAAATGTACTGACTCCCGTCTCTCGAGAGACTTCTCTTGCAAAAGCTATCCTTGACGCTGACGTCCTAAAAGGCAAGGTATAGGCGGGATAGAAATCCAACCCTATTACATCGCAGAACTTCGAGTAGAGATCATAGCGATGTCTGTCTCCATCTGCCTCAAGATTAATGACTACCGTTGATTTTGGGCTCTCGGATCTCACTACGTTGTAGAGAGAACTCAGGATTATTTCCTCCGCATCCCTACTCAACCAGATTCTGCCGCTCCTCCATGAAGCAGCGAAATGCCATTTCCACCAATTGGGTTCATTTTCAATCTGCCACATGTTTATTGCTCCACGGTAGTGACGCACTATTGCGGTTGAGGATTCGGCTAGTTTTCGAGAGTAAGACTTTGCATTTTGAGTGCTTATGCCCTTGGGTAGAAATCTGTCGTAACCACTGCCAAGGACCGCCAATATCGCAATTCCGTCTTTCTTCAGTGTCTCTACGAGGAGATCTAACGGATAATCCTCGTAATCAAAGAAATTCCATGGGAACCAGCATCTCACAAAATCTATTCTTGATGCCTTAAGAAGTCGTCCGAGAGCTTCACACTGTTCTCTTGCC
Organism: archaeon; assembly: GCA_021792315.1. The sequence goes on along the minus strand of JAJYUX010000071.1, from coordinate 725 downwards.
AACAATGACCTAGCACAAGCTTCAACGTCAGTCTGCGTTCCAAAATCTAGAGTTCGTTCTGAGTTTGCCGTAAAAATGTGCCTTTGAAATGACAGAGTCTCTCTTTGATCAGCGAATTTCGAATTAGGATTAACAGGAATCGAACGAAAAACAGCGTAAACTGAAGGATCGTCGATATTGATTCCCCACTGGAATCTTCCGCCCATCAATATCGATGCCAATTTGCACTCCGTGAAGAAAGAGTGCTATCTTAGCATATTGGTCAAGATAGGTTGTACATCTTTATGCAAAAACAATTAAATGATGGATACAAGTTGTGGCCTCACGCATCTGATTGATTCTCACCGTACTCGGGTTCAGGAATTCATTTCGCAAACCCTTGAGGACGGGTATCTCGATTCTAGGCGTTGCTCTATGCATCACGCTGATCCTTACAATCGCAGCTGTATCGCAAAGGTACACAACTGTGGTGGATCAGAGTTATTCGATTTACAGTACTAATGTGGTTGTTGTTTCTAAAGCATCGTTGCTTCTTGAGGGACTTCCTCTCGGAGGCTCACTGCCCCAGAACGCAGGACAGCTCATCGAGCAAGTACCAGGTGTTAGCTCAGTCACGCCGATGCTCATTGTAGTTGATGTAAAACAGCTCATACCATCTAACATAACCATAGGAATTCCGCTTCAAAACTTCACAATGTTTGGAAACACCGTTCATATCCAGCTCA
>JAJYUX010000070.1 GCA_021792315.1 archaeon | reverse complement strand
TCTCATACAAGGAAGGCCTTCCCGAGGCATACGCACTACCAGTTGCATACTCTCCTTTTGATATTTTGCGCCAGTCCAAGGAACTGAGTCAAGATGCAATTATCGCTCGGGTCGAACTTGAAAACAACCAGATAGGTACGTTGTACGACGGCGTGTACGATGAATCATTTAGGTCAAAGCTACTACAGCTTTTGATGAAAAAGAGAAATGCAAAGGGAGTTGATTGCGAAATTTCCGGCAGGATCTTGACGCATCACCCGGGCGAGAGAATCGCATCAGACGACCTTCTATCAAGAGTACTGAAGGTTGATGCAAGCAACACATCGATCATCTTCGGAGACAAGCTGTTTCTAAAATTGATGCGGAGAGTGGAAGAGGGCAAGAATCCTGAAATTGAGATCGGCTCTATACTTGCCAAGCATTCTTTCGAGTCAAGTCCAAAGCTATTGGGATATGCCGAGTACAAGATGTCGGAATCCGAGCCTGCCGGAATAATTGTACTCCTGGAATACCTTCGGAACCAAGGTGACGCTTGGTCACTCTTCTCAGAAGAGTTTAGCCGCTTCGTGGAGAGGGCGCTATCAAACGCGGACTTTTGGAACAAGTACGCGGAGACTAAGCCACTGACAGATCGTTCGCCATTTCCGCAGGCGATGATCGAGCTACTGGGTCTTCCATTCGTGGAGAACGTGATTCTTCTCGCAAAGAGAACTGCTGAATTTCACTTGGCTCTGATATCAGAAACTGAAGATCCTGATTTCGTTCCGGAGCCGTTCGGCTATTTGTATCAAGTTAGCATTGCGCAGTCTATGGTCAGTTATGCAACAAGAGTATTCGGACAGATGGCTTCGATTTCGAATGTCGGTGACGAGGTGAAAAAGGGAATCTCTACAATACTTGAAATGCAATCAAGGCTGTTGGGGAAGTTTAACTCTCTCAGAAGCGCTTCCATAGACTGTGTTAGATCCAGAATTCACGGAGATTTCCATCTTGGCCAAGTACTTTACAGCGGAAATGATTTTGCTATCATAGATTACGAAGGCGAGCCACTGAGATCGATCGGGGAGAGGAGAACAAAACGGTCGCCGATCAGAGATGTTGCAGGAATGATGCGTTCATTTCAGTACGCGGCATATTCTTATGTCATGAAGTCTGTGACCCTGCAGAAAGACAGAGAAAAAGGGAAACTCGAAAAGTTGGTCGAAGTGTGGTCTAACTTTGTTTCCAGAATCTATCTGTCTTCGTATATTGAGAAGGTTAAAGGTTCCAAGATAATTCCTTCTGAAATTGGCAATCTAGCAGTAATGTTGGACGCGTATCTTCTGGAAAAAGCAATTTACGAGGTAGGATATGAGCTGAACAATCGACCTGATTGGGCCATGATTCCCATCAGAGGTGTGTTGGACATGATGAACATAGAGTCAGAGAAACAAACCACCCAGACAACCTGAATCGAAACTTGTGGCAAAGGCTTGTATGCGGAACAATTATAGGAAATAGTGTATTACATTGAGAATGTGGCCTGGGAAGCCGTATCCTCTGGGCGCAACTTGGGATGGGCGCGGCGTCAACTTTGCACTCTTCTCAGAAAATGCGACAGGCGTAGAACTCCTGCTATATGACCCGAAAGACCATTCTACGCCTAGAGAAAGAATCCAATTCGAGGAGAGGACAGGATATGTATGGCATGCTTACCTTCCAGACCTTCTGCCTGGACAGCTTTATGCCTACTCAGTCGACGGGCCGCATGAGCCGGAACGAGGTCTTCGTTTCAACAAGAACAAGGCTCTAATCGACCCCTATGCGAAGTCTATTGCAGGTACAGTTCAATGGAACGATTCGATGTTCGGATACTCGGTTGGAGATCAGAAAGCTGATCTTTCACTAGATGAGAGGGAGTCGGGTCCTTTCATACCAAAATGTGTTGTAATCGATACTGCTTACGACTGGGAGGGCGACTCGCTTCTTAGGATACCTTGGAACGAGACAATTATCTACGAAGCGCACGTCAAAGGAATGACAAACTCGAACTCCGAAGTGCCTGATGGAAAGAGGGGCTCCTATTCTGGTCTTGCCTCGAGCCAAATGATAAGATATCTGAAGGATCTTGGGATAACCGCAATTGAACTGCTGCCGATTCATCATCATGTGGACAACAAGAGACTCGTAGAAAGTGGCCTGAAGAACTACTGGGGATACAACACTATTGGATTTTTTGCCCCAGACAGCAGATATTCCAGCTCTGGCGTGATGGGTCAGCAAGTGACAGAGTTCAAAGATATGGTAAAGACTCTTCACAAAGCGGGGATTGAAGTCATTCTTGACGTGGTGTATAATCACACAGCGGAAGGAAATCACTTGGGGCCAACATTGAGCTTCCGGGGGATAGACAATACGTCATACTACAGGCTCGTCCCGGATAACCAGCGCTACTACATGGATTTCACTGGTACGGGAAACAGTCTCAATATGAGACACCCTAGGGTTCTTCAGATGATAATGGACAGTCTTCGATACTGGGTGCAAGAGATGCATGTGGACGGTTTTCGATTTGATCTTGCATCTACTCTGGCGAGGGAACTTTTCGAGGTGGATCATCTCTCAAGTTTTTTCGAGGTGATACAGCAGGATCCGGTGATTTCGCAGGTGAAACTGATTGCCGAGCCTTGGGACCTAGGGGCCGGCGGGTATCAGGTGGGAAATTTTCCGACTCTCTGGGCGGAATGGAACGGAAAATATCGTGACGCTATAAGGAGATTTTGGAGAGGTGATGAGAGCCAAGTTCCAGAAATGGCCTACAGGTTAACCGGTTCTAGCGATTTGTATCAGGACAATGCACGCAGTCCTCACGCGAGCATCAATTTTGTCACATGTCATGACGGTTTCACTTTACTGGATTTGGTCAGCCACAATCAAAAACACAACGAGCTCAACCAAGAAGACAACAGAGACGGTACCGACGACAATCTAAGCTGGAATTGCGGCGTGGAAGGTACTACTATGGATGCTAAAGTAGTTGAATTAAGGCAGCGCCAAATGAGGAATTTCATGGCAACACTGTTTCTCTCACAAGGTGTACCAATGATACTGGGAGGAGACGAAATAATGCGTACTCAACGAGGGAACAACAACGCATACTGCCAAGACAACGAGACAAGTTGGTTCAATTGGAACTTGTCGGATGATGCGAAATTCATGCTGGAATTCACTAGAAAGCTAATTCACTTCAGGAAGGCTCATCCGGTGCTTCGGCGCAAGCGCTTCTTTCAGGGAAAGAAGCTTTTCGGACAACTGAAGGATGTCACTTGGTTGCAACCCAACGGGAGTGAAATGACAGAATCCGCATGGTACCAGTCGAAGATACACACCATCGGGATGATTTTGTCTGGAGATGCCATGTATGAATTCAACGAGCAGGGGCAAAGAATTGCCGATGATACGCTTTTGGTGCTCTTAAATGCCTCTCCAAGTTTTGTCCCATTCACTGTTCCAAGAGTTGGGGAGAAATGGGAAGTTTTGATCGACACTTTTGCTGGCGAGGCCAGCCAAGGTAAGCAGGTTAAAGGCGGGAGTGCATTTCTTCTCGAAAGCAGAACAGTAGTTATCATGCGGAGAATGCCCTAAGCACTAGCTGTAGATTGCTGACGGGTGGTATTTTCGAGAAGTAAATCCGGGATTTCACGAATCCCTGTGGCAACGTACAGACTGCAGCTGAACAGCAAATACAGGCTAGCTGACGCCGCAAAGATAATACCGTATTTGCGAAGACTGGGTATTGCCCACATTTACGCATCTCCTCTTTTGAGGGCAAGAAGAGACAGCACCCACTGCTACGATGTCGTCTCTCACTCTGAAATCAATCCGCAAATTGCGGTGCCTGAGGAATTCGAGGATTTCGTGACTTTGCTACATAGGAACAAGATGGGTTTGCTCTTGGACATTGTGCCGAATCATATGGCAGCAAATGTGGAAAATTCGAACTGGCTAGATGTGCTGGAATATGGATTGGATTCGAAATATGCAGACTTTTTCGACATTGATTGGGAGAGCGATTCAGGAAAAAAAGGGCGCGTTGTTCTTCCAATTCTGCAAGGTTCACTTGAAACGGAGATCGAATCTGGGTCGTTGCGTCTTGCGTCTGCTCCATCAAGCGGCCTACCTATTTGCCTGGCACTATACGAGACGATGATGCCTGTTTCTATCAGGTCGTACGGCTTTGTGCTTAAACGTATTCTTGAAAGAACGAAATCTCCTGAAATCTCGTCAAGAGTGTCGCATGTGTTACGTGATATCTGCTTGATTAATTCGGAAAGAACCTTGGCGAACAATTCCACCGGGAAGGATGAAGAAAGGATCAAATCTGATTTGATTAGTGCACTTACCGAAAGTAACGGCCTGAGAAACTCTTTGAAGAAGGAGTTTCAAGATATCAATGATTTTGTGCGACGGGACTGCAAGTGGAAGGAGTTCCATGATTTTCTGACGAGTCAGAATTACGAACTTGAATGCTGGCGAAAAGCATCTGCCAAATTGAATTATCGCCGCTTTTTCTACATTAATGACCTAGTTGCGCTCCGAACCGAAAGAGACTCGGTATTTCGTGAGTCTCATTCCCTTTTGACGGAGTGGCTAAAAGATGGCAAGATCGACGCTCTCAGAGTCGACCACGTGGATGGACTCAGAGATCCTATGCAGTATTTTGAACGACTTCGAAACCTTGGAACGAAATCTGAGAATGTTCAGTCCGGTTCCCAAACTAACAAGAATCGATACATTGTAGCTGAGAAGATACTAACTCCTGGTGAAGATCTTCACCACGGCTGGAAGATCTCGGGTACAACTGGCTATGACTTTCTCCGACTAGTGAACGGAGTGTTCGTCAAGACTCAGAATGAAAGCGATCTAGTTGAAGCGTACGAGAGATTTGTCAAGTCACGCAAGGCCTTTGAACAAATTGCCTATGAATCCAAACTCAGGATACTAAAAGCATTCATGCAATCTGATGTGGAACGCCTAATTCAATTGGCGCTAAGATGCAAACCAAAAGAGGATTTTCGCAATGTGAGGAAGAAAGAACTACGAACAGCCATTGAACAGACCGCTGCTCACTTTCCAGTCTATCGAACTTATTGGAGATCGCAAAACAGGGGACTGCGAAAGTGCGATAGGGAAATGATTCTTGGCGCACTAGACAAGGCGATGAATAGAAGATCCGCTGTGAAAAGTGATAGTTTCAAACTGTTGAAAAGTCTGCTTCTGCATAGTGATGGTCAACGCAACCTTCTCAGCCAGGAATTTGCGTATAGATTCCAGCAGTTGACTCCGACCGTGGTTGCGAAGGGAATGGAAGATACGGCGTTCTACAGGTTCGGGCCGCTTGCTTCTCTGAACGAGGTGGGCTGCGTTCCCTCGGAATTTGGAATCGAGCTCGATGAATTTCACTCTGCTAACCTGAAAACTCAGAGACTTTGGCCGCATGCCCTTCTTACGACATCGACACACGACACGAAGAGGAGCGAAGATGCACGCGCTAGAATAAATGTGCTGTCCGAACTTGTTGAAGAATGGATAGATGCTCTAAGAGAATGGTCTAATATCAACAGAGGCTACAAAACGCTAGTCAGAGGCAAATGGGCGCCGAATCGAAATGACGAGTATCTGTTCTACCAGTCTCTGATAAGCGTGCTTCCTGAGACCAGTGAAGGAAGGATTAGGCCAGAGTTGGAGAGTCGACTGCAGAGCTTTATGTTGAAAGCTGCGAAGGAACAGAAGCTGAGTACCAGCTGGATCAATCCAAATACCGATTACGAAGAGGCACTAAAGCGATTTGTTTGCAAAGTACTGGACTTCCATTCGAACAAACAGTTTATCGAAGGAGTTCATCAACTGTTGAGAAAAGTAGCGGGCTTTGGAAGGTACAACTCGCTTTCGCAGCTCTTGCTCAAACTTACCTGCCCTGGAGTACCTGACATCTACCAAGGTTGCGAGAAATGGAATTTCAGACTCGTCGATCCTGACAACAGACAACCGGTTGATTATGAGGTTCAACAGAACACGCTAGAAGAGTTGAATCGAAAGATCAAACTTGATTCCAGATCTGAGATATGTAGAAGCTTGCTCCGAGGTCAGAAGAACGGAATGATTAAGACGTTCATTTTGAAGTCAGTTCTCAACTTCCGAAGAAGCAATCAGGATCTTTTCAACTTTGGAAACTACGTACCAATCAAGACAAATGGAATGCTATCTGACAATATCATCGCTTTCGCCCGTAGGCACGCGGGAAGAGAAATTATCGTGGTTGTTCCTAGATTTCTGTCGAGAGTCGTAGATCTCGAGCAGTATCCAGTGGGGCCTGTTTGGAAGAACACATGGCTGGAGCTTCCGACGATGAATGGAAGACGATACGAGAATCTGTTTACACACGAAGAAGTTCAAACGGAGTCGAAGCAGAACAAGAATATATTGAAGATTAGCGAGGTGTTTTCACAGTTCCCCTTTGCTCTACTTTCAAAAAGATGATAGTGGTTCACCTGTCAATGTTCTAGTGCTACACTGAATATGTGCGCAGGCTGATACTGCGGATCTAATCTGACGTAGTTTGCTTCCCCCTTCCAGTGATATTCATTTCCCGAAATCAAGTCTCTGACGGTATACGAATCCTGAGAGCTCAGGCCAAGCTCGGAAAGTGGCAAATAGACTGTCGATTCGTGCGCGTTGAATGGATCGAGATTCACTGCTACAAAGATGACGTTGGATTTGTCCTCGGTCCACTTGCCGTAGAATAAGATGTGCTCGTTACTTGCAGTGAATAGGCGCAAGTTTGCTGTTTTGTGAAGAGCGGGGTTTTCTCTCCGTATTTTGTTCACCCTCTCGATGTAGTCTTTGATGTTCCCAGGCCTATTCCAGTCCCAAACTTTATATTGATATTTTTCCGATCCGGCATATTCTTCTGATCCGGGAGCTTTGGCCTCATTTTCGCATAGTTCGAATCCATTGTAAATTCCATATACGGAAGAAAGTGTTGCAGCGAGAACTAGCCGAATTTGGAATGCAGTTCTTCCTCCTTTCTGGAGGAATTCATGCAATATGTCGGGTGTGTTTGTGAAGAAATTCCCTCTGTAATACTCAGAGACATCCGAAAGTACGAATTCGTTCAAAAAGTCTGTCAATTCGTATTTTGTGTTCTTCCACGTGAAGTAAGTGTATGACTGTGTGAATCCTGCCTTAGCTAGCAATTTCATTGACTTTGGTCGCGTGAATGCTTCAGCAAGAAAGATCACGTCAGGATGTTGCGACTTCACTTTCTTAATCAACCACTCCCAAAAGCCTATTGGCTTCGTGTGAGGATTGTCGACCCTGAAGATTCGTACGCCGTTTTGAATCCAGAAGAATACAATCCTTGCAAGTTCTTCCCATAGCTCCTGCCATTTTTCCGTTTCGAAATCTAGAGGATAAATATCGTAGTACCTCTTTGGTGGGTTTTCCGCATACCGAATAGTTCCATCCTTTCTGTGTCGGAACCACTCGGGATGTTGCCACACATAGGGATGATCGGGAGAACATTGGAATGCAAGATCCAGGGCGACATCAATCTCTTTTTGTTTGGCTGCATAGACAAAATGTTTGAAATCGTCAAGTGTTCCGAGCTCTCGGTTTACAGCATCATGACCCCCTCCGAGACTTCCAATTGCCCATGGACTCCCAGGTTCTCCGGGCGAAGCCATCAATTCATTGTTGGCCCCGCGGCGATTTGTGGTGCCAATAGGGTGAATTGGCGGAAGATAGATCACGTCGAATCCCATTCGACTTATGTCATCCAGTCTTTTCTCACAGTCCTGAAAAGTCGCGCTTGTTCCAGAAATGGCCCCTTGTGAACGGTGAAACATCTCATACCAGCTCGAGAATTGTGATTTGGGAGGATCTACGACTACACTGAACAACGGCGAAGTAGCAATGTCGATCTTTTTGACCCGCTGGTTCACAATTCTTGCAAGCTCCGGGTCCTCAAGTTTTTCTAAAAGTTTGGGCACGTCCATCTTGCCATTAATTGCACTAGCTACGTCGGTAATCAATACTAATTCGTCAGAAGTTGAACTGTTCTTCGTGACTTCAAGAATCTTCCGTATCTCCTCGACGTCAGCCGAAATGTCTTCGCCCAGAGCGGCCCACTTCTCTATAGCCTCAAGTAGCGTCGCAAAATGGTCGGTTGATGCTTCGATGCAGTATTCGTAGGTGCCTAATTCCTTCAATTGGAAACTCGAGTGCCAGCAGTCGTCATCATAAGAGTAAACCATTGGTGTTTGATTCCACTGAGCTTCGCCTCCCAATCTATGTTTCAACAGGACGTAAACTTTGTCATGCCCCGGCTTTATGATGTCTGCATGGACTTTTAGCGTATCTCCTATTATTCTCTTGACCGGGTATCTGCCACAGTCGATCTGTGGTGCCACGCTCTCTATTGCGATGAACCTGAGGGTCTTCTCATTTGAATTGCTGACTCCGGTTTGAGATCCGCTCTTCTTAGCCGATTGGGAGCTCTCACGCCCATAGTTGCGTTGCATTCACATTCCTTTCCCTTTTGGAGTATACTCGAACACTTCAACGGCCAGCGGCGGAAGAGTTAGATTGATCGAGTATTGTCGTTGATGCCACTGTACTTCGTCAGAATTCACACCACCGTAATTTCCAATCCCGCTTCCTCCATAATCGGTCGCATCACTGTTCAGTATTTCCTTATAGTATCCGCTTTTAGGCACTCCAACTCTATAATTGTAACGTGGCACTGGTGTCATGTTGAACACGAAAACTAGGAACTCCTCACCTCCCCTTGCCTTGCGAATGAAGCTCACAACGCTCTGCTCCGCGTCTTTGAAATCGATCCACTCGAATCCTTCGTAAGAACAATCCAGCTCGTGGAGCGCTCTCTT
>JAJYUX010000069.1 GCA_021792315.1 archaeon | reverse complement strand
TACAGCTCACCTAGGCGGAAACCTGCCTTACCTACGAGGGAGAATAGACGCCGCATGGAAGAAATTTCCCGAGTCTAGAGGTCATTTTTCTGAAGCTCCGATGTCGAAACTTGGCAAAACGCTCTACTCGGACTCGATATCATACGACGAAGGCGCTCTCAAACTCGGGGCTGATTTCTTTGGTCTGGACAAGATCATGTTTGGCACTGATTTTCCTTTTCAGTGGGGAATAGAGGAAGCTAGGGACAGCGTAGAACGCACTTTCTCTGCTTTGGATCAGCTCAGAGCGGTTTACCACGAGAACTTTGAGAGATTGCTTGAAACAGTCAGAAACTAATCCAAAGATTTCTTTCGAATCCCTCAACCGCGAATTTGTTTACATGTCTCTTAATCTGAAACCCTTCCTTTCTTAGCATCTCCATTTGAGCCATAGAACCTCCAGGATACTTTTCGTTCAGAAAGCCGTTTGCCTTCAAAGTCCGCCAATACGGGAGATCCATGTCTTTTCCTTCTCTTCTTGCTTCCTCGGATGCATTTGCTGCGATCATTATGTAGATGCCAGTAGTGAGAGAGCAGCAACCGCTGACTCTATGATTTTGCGCAATCTTTCTGCAAATCTCGTTTATTGTGATCAATTTCCCACGTGGGACTTTCTTCATCACTTCAACGACTTCACTAGGATTGACAAGAACTACTCTCTGCCCTACCTCAACCCCCATTTTGTGCAATGCATTGTAGCAGGGAAAGCTTCTTTCGAGTTTCAGTATTTTAGGAAACGCACTCTTATCCGCTAGCTTTTCTCTCCACGATTTCCTGACACTTGGCACGAAACTACATATCCAGCAAGCGCCTTTAGATCATGGTTGACCCGCTGGCATTGCCTGTGCCTGCGTTGGTGCTGGAGCTCTCTCTTCTATTGAGAAGAAGGCTACGGCAAGTAGTATCTGCGCTACAAAGATGAGCAGGAAACCTATCGCAATAATAGTAGTCGCTGCCCCAACTAGGTAAAGAGTGCCAGCAGTACCAAACATTCCAACGTTCAATTTAGAAGCGATCGAGCTATAGCTCCTCCGCAAAAAGACAGCAGAAATTGTGATGATCGCCCAAATAGCAACCAGCCCAATTATCACGGAGCCTGCCAGGCCAATCCAATCGCCAGTAGGAACATTTGCGGGGTTGAAATCTGGCACAAAGGCATTATGCATTCCCATGAAACGAAAGACACTCCCTAGTATTACCAAAGTTCCTACAACGGTACCAGCTATTGCGAGTATGATCGAGATCAGCATGTTATCGAATATCGATTTATCCTGCACCAAATCTGAAATGTACTTCACTGCGACTAGCGTGAGTATGAAGCCTGCGATACCAAGGACTGCTCCAACTGTCGGGGCCGCTGTCAATAACACCAGAAGAGACCCAACACCACCTAAAGTCTTTGCTTGAGACAATGTAGCCAAAGCTATCCCTCTTTCTCGTATTATCATGGACTGAAATCTGATAAAAAGAGGAGTCTCGATTATCACCTTTGATAACCACCTCATGAAATCAATTTTGTGACATGCGCGCTTGAATACGCGTGCACAGATTCTCCTGACATCGCATAGCTTCCAGAACAATCTTAAGGCCAAAAGTTCAGTGCCAGTTTACTATGCGAAGAATACCTCCGGTGCAGAGGATCTTGCTCTAAGTAAACTTGGGAAGTCTTGCAGGTTTAAAAGATGTGTGCAACACTGCCCTAACTACGCAAAAGTGGGAATTGGATCGACAGATTAAGCATTGTTCTTTTTCAGTTTCCAGGCAAGTTCAGAAGCAATCTCCTCTCTTGTCTTTCCTTGTGTTTCGATTCCTTCTTTCTTAGCGGCCGAAATCAAAGGATCTTCACCCGTTTGAGCACCCGTAGTTGAGTTACTGGCTGGGGCTGGACTCGTGGGATTTGCACTTGATTGCGGGTTCGTGATACCTTTTGACGCTTCTTCGAACTCTTTCCTTGCTTGACCTAGTCCTCTTGCGATTTGAGGTATCTTGTTTGCTCCGAAAAGAAAGACAATAACAGCTACTATCAGTATCCAGACTACAGGGTCGTCAAGTGCCATGTCTATTTGGCCTCCTCTTACTATCATAGTCCAGGTATATAGACATTAAAACGTGTTCGAAATTACCAGCTAGCAGTCTGCCGGTAACTGAGGAATAACTATTCCGCGGTTTTACTTGGGAATAACTCACTTAAGTTTTGTGAGTTTATCCGCTTTCTCAGAAAGGGATCCTTGCTGCAAGTTTGATTTTCTTTGACCGAAATTGATGCATAGGTAGGTCACTTTTGTGTCGAAAGCAATTGTGCTACTCACTCGTGCATCTTTCTATGATACATCACGCGCTGTCTGAAGCTTCCGCTATCACTATCCTTTATCTCAAGGCCGCAAGTTGGACATCTCCATCTTGAGAGAGGGTTCTTCTCAGACAACGCCGCTCATCAGAAGGCTATCTGTACTACAAATTATAGATTACGCGCGGCTGATTTGAAGGAATCATTCATGTGGATTGCAATAGTGCCTGATTCACAACTGAATGCAAATCGCCTGCTATTACTTTCCTGTTTGATCCCCGTTTCGAAACTTCATAGTATATGAAAGAATCCGCGAGACTGAACCGTGCTTTCACGACTGTCATTTTCGCCTGCAATAGGAAGTAGTGGAGCCTATTGTGAGGCGGAAGCCTGAACCTCGGTAGGCGATCTTTTCTCGGAAAAGTAATATTGGTTATGCTTTGTACCCTGACTCATGGGCTCGCAACTTTTCCTAATCTGGTACTTTGTCCTTGGGTTTCTCCTTGGAAATGGAGTCCCTCACTTCGTTTTCGGTGCGGCCGGCAAAGTATTTCGCAGCCCATTTGGACAGAGATCTCCGCCCAGAACAAATATTGTCTGGGGCCTTAGTAACATAGCTGTGGCTACGATCATCTCGTTTGGTCTTGCATATTTTAGATTGTATGACGGTTATTCTCTGATCGTGATGCTTTTAGGATTCTGGTTGATGATGTTAATGTTCGGGACAAGGATCAAAAAGTTCCTAAACGAGTGACTCTGTGACTTTCAGGTACTGACCAACTGATCACTTGAGCAACGAGATCTCGTACATTGCTTGAGTTGAGACAGGCTGCACTCATCAGGAAGAAGATTCGTAGCACAATTGCAGAACCCTATTGCGTGCTCATTCTCAAGGATGAAAATTGTCTTCGATTTTATAAGAAAGATTCGATACTAAGAGTGCCAGTGAGGTCTTTGTAATTGCCCGAAAAAAAGAAGCCGGAGAAGCCTTCCAAAAAGTATCCCGTAGTGCCTTGGACACCAGACGACTATGCTCGCGAGATTGAACGTGCGTTTGCCGACTTTGAGAGAAGGTTTGATCGGTCGTGGATAGCACCATTCAGTGGTAGCTTTCGATTTCCTCATTGGAGAGGGCTTGAGCTTCCAGATACGAGGCGAGTCTTTACCGATCTAATTGACACCGGCGCAGACTATCGGGTGTGCGCGGAAGTTCCAGGAATCCCAAGAGAGAAATTGAATGTTGTAGTAACCCCAAGAGACATCACGATTGAAGGTGACGCTCAGTCTAATATCGATGAGAGCAAGGAGGGATTCGTGCATAGGGAAAGAACCTATTCGAAGGTAAAGAGCCACCTAGCATTTCCTGAAGAAGTGATTCCTGAGAAAGCAGAGGCGGCTGTGAAAGAGGGTATTCTCGAAGTTAGAATCCCGAAAAAGACGCCAACGGAATCGAAGATACACAAAGTAGAGATAAAGTAGCTGTTTGCTACACAATCGGTGTGAGTATGGGAAGAAGCGGGTTCGTGTCATGCTCTAATACGTGCGCAACTGTACTCGGTTTTTGTCCCATGACTACTACTGATCTATCTCGCACAAACATTTTCGCGTAACGCGCGCTCAGTGCTAGAACGCGCGACCGCAGGATTGAATCATTCTGCATCAGTATCATCAGAGCGTCATTAGGTTGTTGCTGGATTTTGGTGACTCTGTCAGCAATTCGTGCCATCACGGAGTCAAGATCACTTGCGTAGAGGTTCTCAAAAAGACTGATTGTTTCGATCAGCATTACCCCGCCGTCTGAGGAGCCGCTACGCACCTGTTCCATCGCACTATCTATTTTATCGGATGAGTTCTTGATCTCATTCGGAAGCAGCGAAAATAGTGGTAATCCTTCCTCTCTTACAATCTTGTTTGTTGCAACTCGAAACCTACTAGTGAATGCTTCGGAGCTTACGAGTGGTTTCACTAGCGAAAATATCTGTTTGACGCTAGCTCCTGGTAGCGGCAACATAACTACACCCCGACCATAGTTTAGGGCATTGATTATTGCTGCAACGCTCATCAGTCTTATTCCACTGTAAGGCACGTTTTCGTCATACTCCAGAGTGAACGAGCCTCCTTTTGGAATCCCGCCTAGTAGATTATCTACTTGAGAAGAGCCGAATGAATAGCTTTCTCCGTTCGACGCGTCTCCTACTGGCTGGAATCTGGTAGCTTTGGAATAATCCGGCTCGACATAGGGAACGAAGTGCCTAAACCTGCCTCCTGTCAGTGTATACAGATACTTGTGCTGCTCAATCATGGTTCCCCTTAGCTTTTGCATTTCGACCTCCCTGAAGATTCTGCTATATTCTTCAAATCGGTTCAGCTCGATTATGCCATCTACAAGATAGTCCATTGTTGTCTTGTTAGGTTCTTCGCTCACAAAGACTATTCTAAAATTGGATCCATCGGCGATGGAAATCAATGTCTTCTCTGCCTTTAGCCTCTCTCTTTCATCTTCTATCTCCTTAGCCAGGCCGTCCCATGTGTCAAGCACAATTATCTTGGTAGTATGCTTACCCTGCGCCTCCAGGACTTCCTGTATCACTCTTGACGCCGAACTGAGACGCAAGTCTTTGAAATCGGAACGCATCAATCCAGTCTTGGTCCAAGGTATTTCGCTGGATATTTTTTCGCTGGATTCTCGTGACGAAATATAGACACCGTTCTCTTCTCCGAAATGCTTCAAAAGTTGTAGAGCAAGAGTGGTCTTGCCGGCTCCAGGAGCTCCTTTAATCAGGAGCGTGTGCCCCTTCAGCTCCAAGAACTTTGCTATGCCGTCAAGACTCTTCGTCAGGAAATTTCCTTTGGTTTCAAATTCGTCCAAGTTAGAATGAACTACCGTTCTCTTTGGTTTGTTTCTTTGCATACCTGATCAAATTCACTTCTCCATTTCTTTCTGGGTCCTCTGCTTGTTCCTGTCCGCATAGATCTTCCTTGCGAGTTCGACGTATTGTGGAAATTCGTAACCATCTCTCTCCTTGAATGGTACGCCCAGTCCGTCGTAGAGCTGCTGCAGTATTACTTGTTCGATTGCTCCAGAGCCGACATGAAACATGTTAGTAAGGCCGGAATGAAATTTCTGTGCTTCGAAAGTACGTTCGTCAAGTTTCAGATGATACTTCGTCGCTATTAGTCCGCTTGATCCCATGATGCGCTTGAGTCCTTCAATTACTGTTGAGTAAAGAAGGTCATCGAAACTACTATGAAGTCCATCCACAGGGCCGCTCAATCTGACAACTTCTATCGGTTGACGATTCGGAGAGCTGGAACTGGATATATATACTCTTATGGCGTTTCAATTCATTCTTCTTTTGAATTGGATTGGTTGGTTTTGAGTTATCAACTTGGCCAGAGCGAATAGCTTGACTTTCTGAATCGCTGTAGGAAGATGTAAATCAGAACAACTAGTAGAAGTGAATGTTTATCCTTGTTGAAAATAAAAATCAACTCATGGTTCAAGACTCCTTGGATGGGAGGAGACGCATTCCAGAGCCTAAGGCGGGCTCGTGTGGATTATGAAACACACAAGGGTTTCCGATTCACCTCAGCAACCGACGTGCCTAGAGCCGTGTCTATACTCGAAGATGCTCTTGGGGACAAGGTGGAGGTGGAAGGCTACGGAAAGGGGAAACCCTGTTTCATTTGTGGAAAATCTATCGATCAGGAAGTGGAAACTCGAACCGTCTGTGACGAATGTCTTGCTAATGAAGATGCATACTCGCTTTACGTTATGAAATTTCAGGAATTAATGGACAATATCTGAGATTTTATCAGTTCGAAGGATCCGCAGTTTGACTGGCGTGTCAGATTAACAATTTATTCATGTCCTGCTGGATGTGCGAAAAGTGGTTTCACAATATTTTGCATTCATCGCATCCTCAAACTAACGCCGAAACGCCCTTGGAATAATTCGAGTGACTATCCGCCAGTGGTAAGGAAATTGATTCAGATTCGATATCAAGCTCAAATTAGTCTGTGGCAATTGAAGTTTCTGCGTTTGTCCTTCATGTCTGATTCTAGTGCTTTCCTTCTTCATAATAGGGCGTAATGTCTGCATCAGGAGCGAATGCTTCGAGCATGACCATCTTCCCTTTCCCCACGTTTTTCATCCAGTGCCAATCGCCCGGGTCAAGATAGACCATTGTTTCTTTGCCTATCTTCTCCATCTTGCCATTAATGTGCATCTCGCAATCGCCCTCTATGATGTAGATGAAGCTCTCGCTCTTGTGGTGATGGTTCTTGTTTTGCGCATTCGGCGCATATGTCACAACATCTGCTGCAAGCTGTTTTGATCTTGTTTGAGTCTTGCCAACTAGGAAAACTCTATCGCGTCCGTCTCCGAGGTTTGAGATAGGCTCATTTTCCTTGTGTAGTACTACTGCCATTGCAAAGTTCGGCTTCACGGTGTCTAATTAGTCTTCAAATCAGGCGCTTAGTGGCCGATTAAGGGTCTTAGCTTCGAACCCAGTTACGATTTCTGCAAGGATGTGAAGGCAATCCTAATTGAACTATGGAAACCTACATCAGCCAGAAAACATTTCCATCGAGGTCTTTGAACATCGCATAAGTACCCCAGCCATCGTCTCTGGGCTCTACCGAGAATTTCACTCCCTTTGAAGCAAGCTCGTGATATGTCTTTCGAACATCATCTGTGCTGAATAGAATACCAGTGTTTCCCTTCTCAAGCGGTTTTGTCTTGCAGAGGTGTAGTACAAACCCCCTCTGGCTTTTCGGGGCCACTGTGACCCAGTGCCCCTCCTCAGACTTGATCTCAAGACCCAGCTTCGATTTGTACCATTGGGCAGCCTTCTTCTCATCCTTCACAACCACAGCCGCAGAAGAAATTCTTGTAATCATGCGAATCAACTTGGCTGGAGTTACGTATCTCCTTTACTCTCGCTGGATTCGGCGCTCGCCATATCCAGTGTATAATTGCCTCGGCCTCGATATCTTTTGCTCGGAATCAAGAAGCATCTCTTGCCACTGTGCGAGCCAGCCAGACATCCTTGGAATTGCAAAGAGCACTGGGAAAATATCCGTGGGGAATCCCATCGCTTGGTAGATCAATCCAGAGTAAAAGTCAACATTTGGATAGAGTTTTCTCTTGACAAAGTAGTCATCTGAGAGTGCGACCCTCTCAAGCTCTAGTGCAATATCAAGAAGTGGATTTCTTCCAGTAACGGCAAACACTTCGTCAGCAAGTTTCTTGATTATCTTTGCACGCGGGTCGTAGTTCTTGTAGACTCGGTGACCGAATCCCATCAGGAGCCTCTTTCCTTCTTTGACCTGAGCTATTGTCTCGGGGATTTTATCTTTCGATCCAATCTCAACGAGCATTCTCACAACCTCTTCGTTTGCACCGCCATGCAAGGGTCCGTAAAGTGCAGCTGTCGCTGCTGCGGCAGCCGTGTAAGGGTCAGGATGGGAACTGCCAACAACTCTCATCGCCGTCGATGAACAGTTCTGCTCATGATCTGCATGAAGTATGAACAAAGTATCCAGAGCCTTTGCAAGAACCTCGTTAGGTTGGTACTGCGTTGTCCAAGAAGGACGGTACATCATTGAAAGAAAGTTCTCAGCGTAGGAAAGATCGTTACTTGGATAAATGTAGGCCATTCCTTGCGAGTGCCTATATGCAAACGCTGCCAGGGTAGGAATCTTTCCGATCAACCTGTATATCTGCAGCTTTCTTGATTCTGCGTCGAAGATCTGCTTTGCATTTGGATAGAAAGTGGACAGGGCAGCTATTGTGCTCACGAGCATTCCCATTGGATGAGCATCGTAGTGAAAACCGTCCATGAATTTCTTCACGTTCTCATGTACCATCGTGTGGTAGGTGATGTTGTGAACCCATGAATCGAGCTCTGCTTTGGACGGCAACTCGCCATAGATCAGAAGATACGCTACTTCCAGATAGCTGTGTCTCTCAGCCAGATCCTCAATGGGGTATCCCCTGTACCTCAAAATGCCCTTATCTCCGTCAATGAATGTAATCTTACTCTTGCAAGAGGCTGTGTTCATGAAAGAAGGATCGTACGACATTAGTCCAAAATCTGTGTCCGACACCTTGATTTGTCTCAGATCGCTAGCGCGAATTGCTCCATCTGATATCGGGATCTCATACTGCTTTCCAGTTCGGCTATCCTTGATTGAAAGAGTATCTGCCAAACCAAACCTCTCCGAAATACTTGATCAAGCTAAAATCTCTTGGATTAAAGGAATTATGTTTACCTTTGATCGCGTTCACCTTTCATGTAGCAGCTGGGATTCCGAGCAAGATATCTCGTCATCAATTTTGAAGATCGTCTTGGCCCATAATAGGAAAGAGCAGCTACAGCAATATTGTGAGTTCACATGTGCGAATGCTGCCATATGGAGTACTGTTGCCTTCACGGAGGGCACCACTACCGTAGACACTGGTATCATTATCCACCCGTTAGGTTCTACGAGAAGCCATATTTTGAAACGGGACGCGAATAATTGGAAGAAGAAAAACTCGCTCTGGAAAGGAGACTTAAGGAAATACAGGAGGAAGTGGCGGAGACAAAGTGAGGAACTAAGGGTTCCTCACCTCCATTCGAAATTCGGTGAACAACCTGAACCTATTCTTGCAACCCAAGTACTAGGTCTTCCAGCTTCGACCGTGAATCCAAAGGCAGGGCTATATCCTCAGCATCAAGTACATCTCTTCCGTCCAATCGGATGACAGGTATTCTAATCATGTAGGTCTTGAGGAGCTCTTGTTCTTGCGTGATATCTACAATCTCAAGCTGGAATTCCTTCCTGCTTGAAAGTGCCTTCAAGTTCTCAACAACCTGTTCGCAAATGTGTCAACCAGGCTTCGAG
>JAJYUX010000068.1 GCA_021792315.1 archaeon | reverse complement strand
ATACCGAGATTCCAGCCCTGAAGACTGACTCGTCGATCAAGCAACGCGTTGCTACCCAGAGCTCGTTGTTTCCGAAGATTGTTGCCTACATCAAGGACAAATTCAGTTCGGTGAACATTGGCCACCTACTTTTGCTTCTGCTTGGGCTACATCTCTTCGCCATGTCTTTCCCAAGCGGCAGCACTGATTATGTTTTTGACGAATGCTACTACATCGGATCCTCGGGATCTTGTAACAACCATTTCGACCAGGATCTGTTGCGTCTGATCCCCTCAAACTTGGAGCATCCTTTCTTCGGTAAGGTTTGGGGTGCCCTTGGGATATTCTTGTTTGGGGACAACTTCTTTGGCTGGCGCATTTTCTACGTACTAATTGGTGTCCTCTGCGTCTGGGTCTTCTATGAACTTGCGCGCGTGTTCCTATCAAAGGAAAAAGCTCTCTTCGCAGCATCCTTGCTCGGCTTTGAGACGCTGTTTTTCATACACACATCTCTTGCTCTGCTCGAGGGTCCTCCCATTCTGTTCGCGCTTCTCGGTTTTTTGGCCTACTTCAAGAAACGATACTACTGGTCAGGAGTCGCGATGGGCCTTTCGATACTGAGCAAGGAATGGGGGTTGTATTTTGTTGGTGCTCTCTTGCTCTATCACGTGTGGGCTACGAAGCACACACCAATTAGAACACTCCTGTCTGGTGTACAGCTTAAGCGATTACTAATCTTCATGGCGATTCTTCTGCTTGTTGTTTCGTTGCCATTATGGGCGTACGATGCGGTCTATCACCCATACACTAGTACGACCGCGTTTGTCGGAGTGAAGTACATAGTAGATCCGCAGACGAATACTACGATTACGTCGACAACCACAACGTATTCGCATTCTGGCGCCATTTCAAATCCCATACAGAACTGGGAATACTATTTGAGCTATCAGTCTTCCTTAACTGGCTGTGGCACCGTAAATTACTGGAACTGCTATCCATGGAGTTGGATTCTACCGTTCAATATCGAGCCTATGGCATACTACTCTATTGGAGTGGCGGTTACAACCACGTTCGGCAATGGACAGCAGGTTGTTTCGGTCTATCATTCAATAGATTGGTTGGGTATCGGAAATCTCGTGATATGGTACTCGATTTGGATCATTGTACCTGTGCTCGCTGTCAAAGTACTCAGGCGCAATGTGACCAGCTTTGACGCCTTGATCGGGTGTTGGATTGCCGCAACGTATCTTCCATGGTTCTACATTTCCCTGGTCTTGCATAGGGTAGAATACGCCTTCTATTTCATCAATGTCGATCCGGGTTTGGCGTTGGGAATACCGATGGTGTTAACATTCATTGCTCCTGATAATGTGAAGTTGCAAAGAGCGTTAATGGCTTTGTGGTTTGGAGCAGCAGTGCTCTTCTTCGTATTGTACTTCCCCGTTCACCCACTAGGTTTCAGGTAGGATCATGGAGGAATAGTCCAAAGGTTTTTGAGTGGACGACTTCTATCTCATGACCGAGATACGTGATTCATAGAGTCGTTCTAGCTTCAGAGGAAGATTTCTAATCGATGGTCTTGGTTTTTCTAAACGCGATGCAATTCGAAGCAGAGAAATTTGAGACTAGGACTATGCCTACTCCGAATATGAAAGGAAAGGAAATGATATACTGGATACGACTCGATACAAAAGATAGGAGACTGCTTACCGAACTTCAGACCTTTCTGAAAGGGGCTTCCAAGTCAATCGATCTCAAGGTTCCCAGTACCTTCATCTCCGCCCAGACGGAGCTGGAGAGTTATAGGATATCTCCGATACATACTGAAGTCGAAGAATCTCCGTTGGAAGATTTCCAAACAGAGGGCAGCCAGACGACTGAAGAAAGCGACAAGGGCTCTTTTAGAGTCGAGATCATACTGCGGAGAACGCTATCGGAAACTACAACTAAGCCGGCCCAGTCGCCGTATGGTTAGCTGCTCCGGACTGGCTCGCAATGCACGTACTAGAATGCCTTATTCTGGTTATTTGGAGATAGGCTCTGTTGGCTAGAAGCCGCAAGGATTCATACCTCCTGAACAGAATTGTCGCCGCGCTAACTAATGGAAAGTACACGAGAAGTTGTATAATTCCATCGCCCCCGCTGTATACTTTGGAGAATCCGTGGGATCGAGTTACGAGATGGAACGAATTCAGCATTTGCTGTTTTGGCATCGTATCCTTTACCAGCCTGAATGCCATATCAGATTTCAAAGGCACAGGAATCAGTACCTCACGAACATCAAGTAGTTTCACAGCTTTCAAAAAACTGGAACAATGTCCGCAATCAGAGTCGTAGAGGACGAAAGCGAAACCTTCGCTACCTGCTAGGTTGTTGAGATGCAATTCTGTCCGATGTACCACTACTGCTCTACATGGAGAGACATTCAGTTTTCTTGCTAATTCTTTTTTCTAACAAACAGGCTAGATGAATTGTCCACTGGAGTTGCCAATCTCAGTATTTCGTCTTGCGAGATTGTCCTGGTCTCTCCGCTATTTACTTCTTTCACATCGTAGACTATCTCATCGACCGATTTTAGACCTCTGCCACGAGAATACGAAGACAAAATTTCAAACTGCGTAGGTCTCCCTTCCACAGAAACTATCACCAGATCGCCTTTCCTGAATTTGGAGGAGGTCAATTTTTGCACCCGAATTTTGAAACTCGCTTCTGACTTATAATGATATGCAGAATTCTCCTCCTCTCAGTTTGTCAAAGTCCTAACCAACCAGAATCAACGTATAGGCTGCTCTCTTATCGGACGCCTATGTTCAGTCAGAAAGGAGAGATTGAATCTGCTTTCTCGAGATGGCATGTCATGAAGCACTAGCAAATCAGGAATTCAAAAAGCCCAGCAGCTCCATTTTCGTACGGTCATCTGCAAATTGATATAATCCCAAAAGACGTTCAAAGTTAAGAGATGGGACTTTTCAGAATTTCGAACCCCATAGAAAGTGATTTGCTTCATGCTAGTGCCCAGAGAAACGTGGATAGTGTTCACAATTCGAACGCTAAATTCTCTGGGTTGGGCTGCAACCATACCGTTCCTCGCCGTGTACTTGGAAATAGCGCGCGGAGTCCCACTTTACACCATAGGCGTTACCTACTTGGTCACGGGGTTGCTCACATTTGCGAGCCAGCTAGCTGGTGGTCGATTGACGGATTCGATAGGCCCGAAGAAAGTCATGATAACGGGGTACCTCGTCTCGTTTGCGGTTTCGGTTGTTTTGGGAATTCTGCTGCAGCGAAACGCCCCAGTCATAGTCATACTTGTCATGTACCCTCTGTTCTCTTTAGTAAGAGGACTCTCTCAGCCAGCCACTTCTTCCATAATTGCAAACCAGCCTGACAGCAATTACGGAATGGGTTTCTCGTTATTGGTTATAGCTGGAAATCTTGGGTTTGCAATAGGGCCTGCGCTCGGCGGAATTCTTTCCGACATACTGAGCTATGCAGTGGTCTTCGCCCTGAGTGGAATCACTTCCATGATTGCTGCCGTCATTGCTCAAATAAGTATCAAGCCGGCCACCCGAAAAAATCGCGACGGGCTGCCTAATGTTTCATCACCAGTAAAGTGGCTGCAGTGGTCGGAGGATAGAAGCGTTATCGTCTTTCTTCTCCTGACTATGTGTGCTTTCGTCGCTCTCGGCTACGAAATAACTCCACTCTCTCTTTATGTTGCGAAGTTTCTGAGTTTCTCCAATACAGAGATTGGATATCTCTTTGCAACTAATGGCGCAGTAATTGTGATATTGCAGCTCCCACTAAATAGAATAACTAATCGCACAAAGCGTTTGGTCACTCCATTAATTTTATCCTGTTTTCTAATATTCTGCAGCTACATGATCGTGAGCGCATCACAGAATTTCTTGGATTTGGAACTTGCAATGATCGTGGTGAGCATCGCTGAAATCTTTCTCACGGTTCCAGCACAGACTATTACAACATTATTTTCCGAGACAGGAAACAGAGGAACCTACCAAGGTTACTATTCTGGATTTTCTAGCATTGGAAGATCTTTTGCAACATTCATTGGACCGGTCAGCCTGCAGTTACTTGCATTTGATCCTAGTCTAAGTTGGATTATGGTAGCGGCGTTTTCTGCGCTGGTTGGGATGAGTTTTCTATTTCTCTCGCCAAAACTACAGAAACAGTACGAAATCACGGCGCAAAGGAGGAAAGTTCGACGATCAGCTGAGTGATGATATCAAGTTAAATAGGAATTCCTGAACAAGATGGTCAAATCACGATCTACCAGCTACTGGAATATTTCTGCAAACACATAGGGGCTCAAACATTTCAATTGCAAAAGAGTAAACCTTCATCAAAGAGAAAAAGCGATCCGTCTAAGCTGGCTTTGCTATATTCTAAGAAGTACGAAGGCAAGGTGCAGATGATTCCGAAAGTGCCGGTTACTAGCCTAGATGATTTTTCAATCTGGTACACGCCGGGAGTTGCAGCGGTTAGTCTAGCAGTTGCAAAGGATCCCGATCTCTCATTTGAGTATACCAACAGGTGGAACACACTCTGCATTCTGACGGACGGATCACGGGTCTTGGGCCTTGGCGACATCGGCCCTGAAGGGAGCTTGCCCGTCATGGAGGGGAAGGCACTAATCTACAAATATCTGGGAGGTGTCGACGCTATCCCAGTGCCAATAGCAGCGCACGAGCCAGAGAAAATCATAGAGTTTGCTACGCATATTGAGCCAGCTTTTGGTGCAATTCATCTTGAAGATATTGCATCGCCAAAGTGTTTCCAAATCCTTGACAGTCTGAGGGAGAAGCTGCACATCCCAGTGTGGCACGATGATCAACAGGGAACAGCCGGGGTAATTCTAGCGGGCTTGTTGAACTCACTTGAGCTTACAGGCAGAAATCTGAGAGACTCGAAAATTGTCCTAATGGGATCAGGCGCGGCAAACATAGCAGCCGCTAGACTAATGATCTCTGCCGGACTGAAACCTGGCAACCTGATAATGACGGACTCGAAAGGGATCTTGCATCCAGAAAGGGAAGACATGGATCACATGATGCTTCAGAACAAATGGAAGTATGAGCTGGCTCTGAAAACAAATGAAGAAAAGAGAACAGGCGGCATTGATGAGGCTGCAGAAGGTGCCGATGCGTTGATTGCAGCCTCGACTCCAGGGCCTCACACGCTGACCCAGCCGACACTCAAGAAAATGAACAAGAACTCGATCTTATTTGCTCTGTCGAATCCAATCCCTGAGATTTGGCCCTCGGAAGCGAACAAAGCCGGAGTTCGCATTGTGGCCACGGGGCGTTCTGATTTTCCGAATCAGGTAAACAACAGTCTTATGTTTCCATCAATAATCAGAGGAGTACTAGACGTTAGATCAAAGGGGATTCCTGACGACGTGATCATCTCCGCAGCAGAAGAGCTTGCCGGCTTTGCAAAGAAACAAGGAACCCTCTCTGACGAACACATACTTCCGACAATGATGGATTGGGAAATCTATCCACTTGTAGCAGCCGCAGTAGGGGAAAAGTGCGTTAAACTGGGGATTGCGCGAAAGAATCTGACGCGAAAACAAATACATAACAGGGCCGAGCGAATAATCAGCAAGTCAAAAATGATGATCGGTTCGTTACAAAAATCTAGATTCATCGAACCATTTTCGAGTATTCAGAGGAAGAAGTGAGTATATTGAGCAAGAAATCTGGTCAGGATAAGGAAGGAACTGAACTTAGGGCAACTAAGAGTGCTGGTCCGGAAATCCGAGGAATCAAACCGAATGAGATAGAACACGCCGCTGCATTAATAGCTCGTCTCAAGAGATTGAACGGCGAATTTGATCCCTTGTTAAAGACGACCGATCGAGTGGAGGATTTCGCTCTGAAGACTGTCAAGAGTGCAATTTCGAACAAGGAATCCGTTGTGCTTATTGCCGCTGTCGAAGACAAGATCGTTGGCGTCGTCAAAGCGGACCTGATAGACCGCGTCTTTTACGAGCCTCGGAGAGAAGGGTCGATAGTTGAATTCTACATACTTCCAGAGTTCAGGCGAGGGAGTCTTGGAAAGGATCTATTGGAGGCCGTATCTGCAGAACTAAAGAAACGAGGCGCAGTTCTGATTACTGCGGAGTTTCCAAGTCAGAACGAGATAGCTAAAAAGTTCTACAGCAAGCTCGGCTTTAGGTCTCTTACTAATGTGTATGCCAGGTAAGAATTGAGAAAACGGACTAGTGTACGGGAAGAGCAGTCATGAAAGACTCGTTGACTGCAATCGTCGAGATTCTAAGGGATGGGCACTCTGTAGCTTTCACAGGAGCTGGGATCTCCACCGCCAGTGGGATTCGAGATTACCGCGGACCCCAAGGTCTGTGGAAGATATTCGATCCAAATGATTTCACCATCGATACTTTCAGGCGATCTCCTTCGGAATATTGGGCTAAGAGAATCGAGAGAAAGAAGGCGGGGTTTGATATACTCGGAGCAAAACCAAACAAAGCACACATTGCGCTTAAGGAATTGCAGGAGATGCAAATCGTGAGAGAAATAATTACGCAAAATACGGATGGACTACATCAAAAGGCAGGCTCAAAACAAGTAATTGAGCTTCACGGAAACGCCAGATTTTGCGTATGCCCGAAGTGCTCCAAGAAATACCCTACATCATGGGCAGACGTTTACGCTGAAGAACATTCGACTCCTCCGTTGTGCGATGGCTGCGGTATCTCACTGAAGCCTGATGTGGTAATGTTTGGAGAGTCCCTCGACCCAAGAAACTTGGAACTTGCGTCACAAGCATCAATGAATTGCAAGTCGATGATGATAATTGGGACAACAGCTTCGGTATATCCTGCCTCGGTATATCCGAGAATCGCCAAGAGAACCGGGGCCAAGATCATCGAGATAAACGCAGAGGAAACAGAACTATCTCGTGACATTGTTGACGAGAGCTGGATTGGAGATTGTTCTGAGTCGCTTCCTTTGATTGCTGAAAGATTGAAGAGCATGGGAGATTCAGTAGAGCTAAAATACTGAGCCTGGATCTGTTCAGTGGGATGTCTTTACTTTTCGGAAACCCTCGTCCGCCGATTATATCGGATCCTGCCCTTTTTTTCCTTGGATTCGTGATAGGTCTGGGTGTTGTAACCTTCGGGACATTTGTGATAGACCAGCTCGGAACAGCGATGTTCAAACGCGGCTTCGCAAAACCTTTCTATGTAAAGGGACGAAGAGTTCATCACAGGTGCCTGTATTACATTGTTCCAACTGCGTATTCAATACTCGCAGGGCTCTTCTTTCTCGGGTATGTCCAACCGATCTGGAGCTCGTTCTGGGATAGACTAGGCTACGTCTTCCTCCTGATAGCAACTACGATCGCGGTTGATTTCTTGGGAGACAAATTCTGGCCAAAGATTAGGATGAACGTGATACTTCATCACGAATGGATATACACTATTGTGCCTCTCTTCATATTCACTTATGTCGTAAACGTAGTCGTCTGAGTTTCCTCCTCAAGTCTAACTTTTCAAAGTAGCCATGGAAAGAACATTAGTGGTCAATGGTCTGTCGAAAGCATATGGAATGACTGGTTGGAGACTGGGTTACCTACTCGCGAGAAAGGACTTTGGAACAATTTAAGAAGCTGGCATATGAGATCCGAGGTTCCGTGAATAACGCAGTTCAGTATGCGGGGATCGCTGCTTTGAACTCTTCTGCCAGCACAATCAGAACGATTGTGCGGGGCTCAGAAAATGAAATCTCCTCGGGAAGCTTCTGAGAGAGGCTGGCTTCGTGTGCCACATTCCCGAAAGTGGCTTCGAAACTTCTCCAATGGTTCTATCTTCTTTCGATAACTCGATTGAGACCACGAAGTACTTGGTAGAGGATGCGGGAGTACTAGTAAAACCGGGAATTTTCTTCAGGCCTGACGGTGATAGATTCCTCAGGGTTGTCTATTGCGTGGACGAGGATGCGATCAGAAAGGGTATGGTACGCGTCGTGAAAGCGATGTCTAGTGCCTAAGACAAATGCGATATCTCGATCACTTTGGGAATGTCTTCTAGCTTTGTTGCGAGTGGAACTTGTGCAACGTCTTCGAAGGGCGAAGAGTATTCCTTGAAACCAATTCCACTCAGGATTGCACATGCACTCTCGTCGGAGGCAATTCTGTTTTCCTTTAGTGCCTGAGCGATGCCGGCTAGAGCGGTTGCAGAGGAAACTTCACAAAAGATTCCCTCCCGCTTTGCAACATCGCGTTCAGCAGCAATGATCTCCTCATCGGTTAAGGCGACTCCAAAACCACCGGACTCCTTCACTGCAACAAGCGTGTGCTCAGCTCCGAAATTCACTCTTAGCGCTCCAGCCACAGTTTGCGCTTTGTCTGTATGGGGGACCAGTCTTGAACCGCTCTGGATTGCCTGTACAGTGGGACTGGCATCCTTTCCCTGCACCACCACCATCTTAGGCACCTTCTCTATGAGCCCGAGTGCTTTCAGCTCTGAAAATCCTTTGTGAATTCCGTAAAGCAGGTCACCTCCTGCTGTAGGGACAAAGACGTAGTCTGGAACAGATTGCGAGGCTATTTCGTAAGCGATCGTCTTTAGAGAATCAACGAGCAACGGGTTGAATGTAACCCAGACAAAATGGTTCAGCCAGTCAGGCAGAGACTGTTGCGTCAAAGTGAGAGCTCTAAACAGTGATTCTTCGGACTGGAACAAATCGCGCACTCGTAACAGTCTGGCCCCGTACATGGATATCTGTGCAAGCTTTGAAGGCGTGGAATCTTCTCTGATGAGCACTAGACACGGTACTCCAGCTCTAGCGGAGTAAGCAGAAACTGCTGCTGCAGCATTGCCAGAAGATGCAAGAAACACCCCCTTTTTTCTCCACTCTCTCACAAGCGAAAGGCCAAGGGAAGCTATCCTGTCCTTGAATGCGCCGGTGGGATTTTGACCTTCCAGCTTACACCACAAATTCTTTAGGCCAATGGATGCGCCATAATTCTCCACTTTAACATATGGAGTCCATCCTTCCCCAAGAGAAACCACATTCGCTTCGGAGACTGGCGGCAATAGTTCTCCAAATTGCCAGATAGAAGCTCCTCTGTTACGAATATCGATCGCCGCATTGTCTAGGTCGTACCGTCCTGTGAGCAGTCCTTGGCACCTTGAACATCTTGTGTGTGACTGGATAGGATAGTGTTCTCCGCACGAAATACATTCGAGCCAAAGAAACCGATTTTTA
>JAJYUX010000067.1 GCA_021792315.1 archaeon | reverse complement strand
AGCGGAATGAGCACATTTGGATTAGAAAATATGACGTACTCGTTCAGTCCGGCACAGTTTGCTTCTGCAAGCAAACTTAATGTCGCCAATCTTTCCCTCGACTATCTGCCTAACCTGCAGCAAGGAAACTACAGCCTGCTAGTCGGAGCCTCGAATGATGTGATCATAGAATCTGTGGTTGTGCCTCTTGTCGTAAAGTCATCCTCCCCATCAGTGCCTTATGATTCCTTCTTCATAGCAACTGTAGTTGGGATTCTAGTTGCAGCATCTCTCCTTACTTTCTTTATCCGCAAACGCAAGAAACGGTTTGAAACTATACAGCAGTTCACGAGAATTATAGATTTCTAGAATTAGAGTCGTCGGTTTACGACATTTTGGCCAAAGTTGGGCAAAGCAAATAGAAAGAGTCAGCACGAATCCGAGTCCCATGAGGAGTTGATATTGTTCGTGAAACCAGAAAACATGAATATCGGCCCGTTGACCCCCTCGAATAGTTCCGAGGCTAACCCTATAACACTGAAAGATGTCATCGCCGATCTACCCGATAGGAGCTCGGTCTCTCCTACAAGAGACCAAAGCTTCACGTGAAGAGCGACGATCCCAGTTATTCGAGAAAAATTACAAAATTGATCCGTTCAGCCTACGATCACGTTTCTTGCGCTGTTCTTCCTCTTCTGGCATGTAGCGGTTTGCCCATTCCTCTAGCTTCTTACGATCTTCCAATTCCGACTGTGTGTACTTTCTACACTCCTCGTAGTACCATTCCTCCTCTGGTACCTTCGCCTCTCTCCTCTCAGGATCAGATGCATTCACAGCTGCTTTGTACGGGTCTGGAAGCAATTCTTCAGCTATTTTCTTTGCCCTCACCGCATCACGCGAATGCAAAGCTTCATTCCAAGCGATTTCCCAAGCGTTCCTCGGTTTCAGGTAACGACCTCTCATTTGGTTACACCACTCGACAGTTCGAGACGTTAGGCTACCGCAGATCCACAAGCAGCTCTATTTTGGTCAAACTAGTTTTCGACACCTAGGCTAACTTCAATTTTATGATGCATTCGTCCCCCTTGTAACCGTTTAGAGTTGGGAAGTCGTGTAGACGAACCATCATCTTTCTCCCCTTGCCCTTTCCAAGCGGATTGTTCAGGTATACACAGTCTTGGTCTTTTCCAGTCACAACTATCCAGTGCGGAAGATTCTCCTTGGAGAAGAACGCTGTGTTTGACAGGAGCAGTGGAACCGATCCATTGGAGAGGCTTTCCTCTATAAAATTTGTCGCGACACTGCTCTCCGTCTCCGACACTCCCAGTTTCAAGCACCTTCTCTTTTGCTCCTCAAAGAAGAACTTGAGCATTCCAAAATTAAGTCCTCTAAGCGGAGGCGAGAGTTTGTTGATCCATTCAATTCCACGCACGTTGGTGATTATTGATGCAAGAAAACCTCTTTTCGATGCGGCACAAGCCAGACCGTATCTGCTAGTTCCGTAGCTCTCGACCATGTTTGCCTCCCTCCAGATATCCATCTCCAAGTCCTTAGACAATGCTATCTTTTTGTCAAAGTACTTCATAGCCATCATGAGAGACGCTGGGCCGCATGTGAAATCGTAGTTTTGCCTGTAGAATGGAACATTCAAGCGAATGGATTCCTCAGTGTCATGGAATTTCGCGTTATTTTTAGCTCTCATCATAGTGATCATTCACAAGCGGAGGGAAAAAAGAGTGCGCGCTAAACCTGTGGAACGTTTTGTTCCTTCGCAGCACTCTCTTTGACATAGCGCTCGACAATCAGCTTTGAGGCAATTTCTATTTCTTCTTCGCTTGTCCCGCGCCCCAAACTCAGGCGCAGCGCACCGAGGGCCTCCTCCTTCGCGAGACCCATCTCTAGGAGAACATCTGATGGTTTGAATAATCCTGAATGACAGGCTGAGCCAGTGGACGCGGCGATCTCAGGTATTTCCGACAGGAGTTTTTCCCCGATTATTCCTCGCAAGCTGATGTTGAGCGTATTGGGCAACCTATTTTCGGGATGACAGTTCAGTCTGACCTTTTCCTGTCCGATTCCTTCGAGAATACCAGTGTATAGCTTGTTTCGCAAATCCTTGACCCTCGTGGCGAAGGAAGGAAGCATATTCTTTGCAATCCTGCTAGCAGCCCCCAACCCAACGATGTATGGAACGTTTTCGGTGCCTGCCCTCCTGCCCGACTCATGTCCCGCTCCATGAATGTAGCTGTCTATTTCGGTACCATTCCTTACGTAAAGGACGCCGATTCCCTTTGGGGCGTACATCTTATGGCCAGCAATTGCCAGTAGATCCACATTCATTCTGTTGACATCAACTTCTATCTTGCCGCAAGACTGAGCAGCGTCTGTGTGGAAAAGAACTCCGTTCTCTCTTGCGATATTTCCAATTTCCTCTACGGGTTGGATGGTCCCGACCTCATTGTTGGCGTGCATTATTGTGATCAGGATCGTATCATCCGTAATCGCACCGCTCACATCGCTTGGATTCACTAGACCATAATTGTCCACAGGAAGATAAGTTACTTTGAAGCCAAGCCTGTCCTCCAAATATCTGGCGGATTCCAGAACGGCAGGATGCTCGATTCGCGAGGTAATTACGTGCCCTCCTTTCTTCATTCTTCCCATGTTTGCTAGAGCCACGCCTATTATCGCTGTATTGTCACTCTCACTGCCTCCGCTTGTGAATACTATCTCCTCTGGAGATGCGGAGATCAGGTTTGCAACCTGTTGCCTAGCTTTCTCCACTGCCTCCTTCGTAGTCCTACCGTAATCGTGACTGCTCGATGGGTTACCAAAGTGTTCTTGCAAATATGGACTCATCGCTTTGAGAACATCAGGGTCGACTGGAGTGGTTGCATTGTAATCCAGATAGATTGGTTTACTGACACGTTGCATCTTGAATTATATCACACTCAAAGAAATTGTTATGTCACTAGCATCCTGCCATACATTCCATCTTGCGCATGTCCAGGATAGATGCAGAGATACCAGAGAGTTGCTTGTTGACTGCTCAATGTGACAGTGTACGTGTACTCGTGAACTATTCCTTGATTGAGATTTGCTGGCGGCAGGAAAGGCATCATTGCAACCCATGTTCCACGCTGCTGCCAGTTACCCATCATTCCCTGCTGCATAGCCATGTAGGAGTACGGCGGGCCTGTTGAAGTAATCACAAAGTTGTGGTACATGTCCTTGTCCAAGTTTACTATGACTATCTCCAGAGCTGCTCCACGTGGAACGACGAGTGTTGGATCTACCAGTCCATATATCACGAATACATCATCCGTAGCGTAGCTCGGTGGCGCGCTCGTCGTCAGATTTGCGGCTCCCGCGTGGTCCGTTGCAAGTGCAACCAGTCGAATGCTCTGGGAGCCGTTGCTGCTGAAAACTATTGTATTATTGCCTAGAATTACATTTGCATATTGGGGGACGCTTTTCATCATCTGAATCGCCTGATCCAGAGAGATTGCTTGACCCTGAGTGGTCATCATTCCTCCAAAGAATGGGCTAGCTTGCCCGCCGGTAACACCAGAGTATCCACTCAATACTATCGGAATCGCGAGAGCTGCTGCAAACAATATTCCGAGACTGACAGCGATCAGCACTTTGTGGGAGTCCTTCATGATAAATCATGCGCTCCTGCCAGCTACTTGATCTGAGGCTGCCAAGTTAGACCTAGAATGCTTCCAATAAGCATCAGAAGAGATCCTATCATGAAACCCCACATCGTTGGGAAAGCAATTATCGAAGCAATGAGAACGAAGACCGAACCTGTTCTGATCTTTTCAATGTTCGCAGTATTCATCCATAGTAAGCCCAGCACTCCGAGTGTAATTTCAACAGCTGCGAAGATGATGAGGAATACAAACCAGAAAGGGGAGAATCCGAACATCCAGGGCCAGCCTCCACCAAACATCATCCAGGGCCCCATCATGCCATATCCGAAATTGCCATAATTTGAAGAAAAGAAAGAAATCATGTAAACAAAGAGCACCCCTGCAATGCCTTGAAAGGCAAGTCCTACCGCAGCGAGAGTAAATGCAGCTACGGGCTTGTTTTCTCCGACAGCGGACATTGTTCCCATGCCCAACTTACCTGACTCTGCTTGCAATAGTCGCGAGCTTCTGAGTCTCCCTCAGTTGCTCTATCAACACCTCTCTCATTAGCGTGCATGCCTGAATAATCTTTGGGTTGGATACTCTGTAGTAAATGCTCGTCCCTTCCTTGCGTGTTACCACAACCTGTCGCTGTCTGAGTACTGCTAGATGTTGAGAGACATTGGCCTGTTTTAGTTCCAGTCCTTCAGCAAGCTCACTGACGGTCCTCTCCTGATCCTGAAGCAGATTCAGGATTCCTATCCTGGCAGGGCTTCCAAGCGTTTTGCAGATTTCTGCGTGTAGTTCAGAGATCTTGTCTCGCATTGTCTAATGTTATTACTTTGAACTAAATTCATATATATGCATATACTTGCCAATGTTTTCCTGTTAACTGGTGACTCGAGATGGATAACAAGAAGGCAACAGTTGTTGTCCTAGGTGGTGGAATTGGTGGATTAGTCACAGCAAGTTTGCTCAAGGACAAACTCAAGGAAGACATTATTAGTTTGAAACTGATCGAGCGAAAGAAAACTTTCGACTTTCCACCATCATATCCCTGGCTCATGCTTTGGACGAGAAAACAAGAACAAGTTCAGAAGGATCTGAATCTGCTGAGAAAGAAGAAGAAAATTGAAGTCTTGAATGATGAAGTGCTTTCTATCGATATTGAGGGCAAGTCAGTCCTTACGAAGAGCAGTGGCAAGCTTCCCTTCGATTACCTTGTAGTAGCGCTCGGAGCAGGATACTCTATTCAAGCAATACCAGGGCTTTCAGAATATGCTCAACACATATACGACCTCGAATCAGCCCTGAAGTTCAAAGAAGCTGTTGAAAAGTTCAATGGAGGAACAGTAGCTGTTGGCATCTCACGAACACCATTCAAGTGCCCGGCGGCTCCATACGAGGTGGCGCTGCTTCTGGACGATTACTATAGGAAGAAAGGGATCAGAGAGAAAATAAAATTCGATTTCTTCACACCGGAAAGCATCCCTGTTCCTGCGGTTGGTCCAGACATAGGGAACAAGGTCCTTGAATTGCTCAAATCGAGAGGGATAAACTATCACCCAAAGCTGAAAGTGAAAGAAATCAAATCGAACGAGCTTATTTTTGTTGAAAGCGAGGAGAAAATATCCTATGATATGTTATTTTGTGTCCCACCGCACGTAGCGCCTAAACCTGTGGTTGAGGCAGGTCTAACAGATGAAACTGGATGGATTCCAGTAAATTCAAAGACGCTTGAGACAAAGCACAAGGGAATTTACGCGGTTGGAGATGTAGCATCAATTGCAACTCCAAATGGATACACTCCGTTCCTTCCAAAAGCGGGCGTCTTTGCTCACGGTCAAGCAGAAGTTGTGGCAAACAATCTTGCGGCGGAGATTAAGGGACGCGGGAAACCAAAAGAATGGAGTGGAGAGGGCGCATGTTTCCTTGAGGTTGGGAAGGGACAGAGTGCGTATGTAAAGGGAACCTTCCTGGCTGAACCAAAGCCGGAGATAGAGTTCCATATGCCAGGGAAAGTCTGGCACATGGAGAAAGTTGCATTTGAAAAGTACTGGATGCATCACTGGTTCTAATTGAATGGTTGATTGAATACACCGACAATACAGTGGGAGATTGAGAACAAAAGCTATGGAAGAAAATGTTGAAACGCAGAAAAAGAAGAAGAAACATTTGGGGCTCCTCCTATTCACAACTCCATACAGTTCTGAGAACACAGATACTGCTATCAAGATAGCCAGATCTGCTCTCAATCAAGGGCACAATGTTACAATCTTTGCATACGGCGACAGCGTGCACAGTTTTACAAAGGGGCAGAAAGCCATAGGAATCACAAACGCCGAAAAGGAGTTCCAAAGCCTGCTTGATAGAGGGCTAAAAGTGGAGCTCTGTGGAACCTGCCTTAACTTCAGGGGGATAGGAAACGAACTCATCATTAAAGGCGCAGAGCCAAGTAGTATGCGAAATCTCTGCAAGATGATAGATGATTGTGACAGATTCGTCTCACTCATATGAAACACAAAAGAAGTGACTCTCTAAATTTTGAAATCATTAGCCATCCTGATAACCAAAGCACCTTTTGGAACTATTCACGCCGCAGAGGCGATCCGTCTCGCTAATGGTGCGGTCTCGTATGGACATGAGGTGTGCATAATCATTGTTGGTGATGGTGTGCTTGTCGCAAAGAGCGGGCAAAGAGCTGAAGATACTGGCTGGACGTCTCTCTCCCCGCTCCTGCAAAAGTTGGCGTCGAGCGGTCGGGCAAGAGTGCTTGCAGACCTCGATTCTGCAAAAGAGAGAGGTCTAAGCGAAAGCGATATAGTGGAAGGAATAAGACTGGTCGACAGCAGTACTATTTCTTCAACGGCAGCTAATAGTGAGAGGACAGTAATATTCTGAAAGGTGAATGAAAGAAGTTTGAAGAATAAGAAACTAGTCCTATTCTGCTCCCCCAGGACTTCGGAACGGTATTCGGCAGGATTGAAGGTTCTTGGTGCGGTATCCAAGCAGGAAGAAGATTTTATCGTCGTATTGATGCAAGACTCGATTCTTCTGGCTTCAAACAAACTTCACAATTCGTCATCAGAAGAAGAAATTGATGTCCTTGCAAAAGCATCAGAAACGTATGTCTTGAACGAGCACCTGGTGCGAAGAGGATTCAGTCCTGATTCATTAAGGCAGCCCTTCAAAGAGGCAGACTACGATAAGATTGTTGAGTTGATTATGCGAGAAGATGTTCAAATTATGGGCTCATTCTGATTGATTAATCAGCGCCGTAGAGTATGAGTTGTTTGGAATTGGAAGTGAGTAGTTTCACGTGCGAGAGGCTTGAAGATAGAAGGGGAGGAGGACCAATCAGCAAGTGGTTCCCCGAGATACAGGTGATCCGGCCGTGGAAATAAGCAACTGTCTGTTTCCTGACGATCTGCTTTATGATTTGGAAGCGAATGTCTGGGCCAGAAGAGAATCTGATAAGACAACTACGCTGGGCATAACTTCCATCTACTCATCTGTGGCCGGAAGGATTGAAACTGTAAAGTTCAAACCGATAGGAACTTTCTTGGAAAGAGGAAAGAGTGTTGCAACCATTGAAAGTGCGAAATTCTTTGGCGCCGTTCGGACGCCAGCCAGCGGAGAGCTTCTCGAAATAAACCAAGAGCTCCTCAGCAAACCGAGCCTCGCAAACAAGTACCCATATTCAAATGGCTGGTTTGCAAAGATACGGCCCAGCGGCCACGATGAAGAGGAATCTTCCCGAGAGCTGCTCGCGCCCGAATATGTGGAGACCAGAATACAGAGTTTGATTGAGGAGCTTCACATCAGGTGCTTTTCGGTCTATCCTGACTACGAAATTTCGGGGATTGGCGGAGAATGTCCTGAGACGCTAAACCAGCTGGATCAACTGATGCAGAGCATTGGAGAGAATGAAAGTGTGCACCTCGTTACCGACAATCCCATTGCAGACAAAGATGTGCCTCAATTGGTCTCGATACGAGGTCACAAGATTCTGGAGACGAGAAGAGAAGGCCAGCTACTTCATTTCATAATAGATAAGTTGTCTTACTCTAAGAATGTCTAGCGGTGGCGATGAGACGAGTGAGTCAGCAACAACAGAATACTCGTGACAAAAGTTATCACGCAAATAATCGCCTCTCAGCGGTAAGAGTCTCGGTAGGGGTCATCTTAGCCCTGCTCATTCTTCAATTTCTTATGGGGATGTGGCTCAATCTGTTTGCGACTTTTCCCACAATAAGTACGTCTTCTGGCATGATTGGAATAATGAGTTCCATAATGGTGGCGGGAATGGGCCTGCTGATGACACATATGATGATGGGCTTCCTCCTACTGTTTGCATCTGTGGCCGTGCTGGCCTTCTCATCCTACTCTGGTCGGACGGATGTCGTACTCCTTGGAATCGCTGGGCTAGCCCTGATAGTGCTCGCTGGCATTTCTGGATTGAGCTTCATGTTTTCAGGATTCCAGAATGATTTGTACTCCTATCTCATGGCGGTTGGTTTCATCTTCGCATTTCTTGTTTATTCTGTTGAGCTATTTGTTTCAGGACATTACGGCAAGTAAGCAAGTAAACCAGAGCTCGCCAGTGCGTCTCTAGAAGAAGACAATCGATCACGCTATTGCAAAGCACCAGAGTAGCTCTTCCCTTTTTTGAAGAATTTTTGCAAGTGAGCGGAAGAGAAGGTAGGAAGTCTCCTCCTGTAACAAGCAAGAATCAGTGGTTGAATCTCGTAACAAGCGTGATGAAAACTGTTTCAGCGTTTCGTTTCAGCAAACGTTCTTAATAGAATCATTTCTACAAATTGAGTGACGAAGATGTGAAGTAGACGATGAAAGCAATTACAATAGCTGTTTTGGCAGTTGCAGTCTCTCTGGCGGTTGGACTTCCCTTGACGCTGGTATCGGGCGCTGTATGGAGTCCGTATCACGTAGGACGGCTACAAGCACCGTCATATCAATCAGAGCAAGGGTACGGCGGCATGATCGGTGGCGGGCCAGGAAATGGCGGAATGATGGGGAGCAGTGGCAGCAATTACAACGTGATGAACACCCCAACATCTACCATTGACAACTCCACGTTCAACACTCTCAATTCACTGCAGGGCGGCGTTATTGTAAACAGAACTTCTAACACGGTGTTTGTAGGAACAAGTGGAGTCACAGTACCAGTTGAAGCATCGCCTCTCTGGTATCCTCAGCCCGGTGACTACTGGCTAGTTTACGGTCTTGTCAACCCCACAATTGTGATCAAGCAGGGAGAGCAAGTAAATTTTCTCTTCATAAACATGGATAACGAAACGCATGTGGCGGCGATCACTACTATCGCTCCTCCATACTCGTACATGCCCATGATGAATGGAATGATGGGCGGCGGAACTCAAACTGCAACGTGGCTTGCGATTGGCCCGATGCTCTCAGGTGTGACAAGTAATCAAAATGTGGCCTACAGCGAAGCGACACTCACAGTTACATTCAGCAATACGGGAACTTTCTGGTACCTCTGTCTTTATCCTGGCCATGCACAAATGGGAATGTACGGCAGGATAGCAGTTTCCAGCCAGTGATCACGACGTTATTTTTTTCTCTAAAAGAGTAGGCAGAAGTTAGACGCGCCAGGTATCAAGAAGAAGGAGGTGTACTGGAAATGACCGCGGTGGAACAACGTCAGCGCTCGGACGACGTCCTTGAGGCACGTCGGATAATGAAGTTCATGACCTTAGGGTTCGGCGCATCCTGGACCATTGACGGACTGCTCCAACTACAGCCGCAGCTGTTCACACACAACTTCGCCGCCCAAGTTATAG
>JAJYUX010000066.1 GCA_021792315.1 archaeon | reverse complement strand
TCGTTGTTTTCATAGCTATTTTCATAGTCAGTTAGTATGACCCCCCTCTACGGGGGTACCCCCTCTCGTGTTCGATATTCTCGTTGATCGTCGAGAAGTTGTTGCAATGGCAATATCACTCTACGGTACACCCGAGTACGACTCCAATAATCCGTGCGTCGCACCTTCACTAGCATTGACTAGTTTGATCATCGTTCATCTTATTCGCTATTCCTCCCAAACATGAAAGTTAGGCGGTGTCGGCTTAAATAGGGGTACCCCCCACCCCCCTCCCCTCCCCCCGGGGGTACCCCCCGCCTCAGACTAGATCGAAAATTTTTGAAAATGATGGCGTGATTGACAAAAGCGATTAAAATGCATTCTTTGATCTTAAAGTGGACACTGGCAAGAGCAACTCTGAGCTCATGCTAAGCTTTGAGCTTTCATGAGTGGTCTGCCTGATGTTTTGGTGCAAGTCGGATGATACTAGTCTTCCCAAGCGTCGCACAGTACAACTAGAGCAAAGGTAACATATAACCAATCGGAAAATAAAATTATAAATTTATAAAATTATAAAATAATTGCACGCTTTTAACTCCTGTTTAGTAGAAGTTAATCGCTTACGACTTTGGTTTCTTGATGTCTGTAAACACTCTGAGCCATCCTGACTTGGACGGTAAAGTGAGGGAACAATTGACAGATTGTCGAATTCCTTGAGACGGGTAGAAGTCCAATTCGCGTCAGGGAATCAATGTCAGGGTTGCAGGAGTAGACTCGACAGCATTCTAAAAATTCTGAATCTCTGAATTCATTGTTATTGTCAAATATTGTCGGTGCTATATGGATCTGAGACATCTTCTAATAACCATCAGTGGTGGCGAGGAAATCGTGCACTCGTAAAACAGGGGGCTTGATAAGCAATACCTAGAATGTTCACGCAAGCGTTCTAGCTCACGATTATATTCAAGTGATCAGGGTGCATCTTCCCCAGTTTCGTACTTGTCGGACTCAGACTGCTTCTGCTCTTTGGAAGAGTCTGAGTGTATTTGCAAAGCTCTCACGTCAGGGAATAGGAGCAATCCGAATGCAAAGATAGCTGTTCCTATCGCAGCAATCGTGTAATTTATCCCGAGACCTGTCGTCGAAATGATTACTCCTCCAGCTATCTGTCCGGCAGGTGACGCGGCTATGCTGCCTACTTCGTCTAAACTCAGGTATCGTGCGAGAAGCTCGTTCGGGACAAATTTCTGAACACCGGTCAGAAATGTAGTGTTCCCAAAACCTCCGCAAGCCGATATTATGAAGACAGAAAGGACGGATGCAATTGTTGACGGAAATAACACCAGGCCGAATATTCCAATACCAGCAGCGCCCCAAAAGACAGCGAACCAGATTCCAAACTTTACTTCGGCCTTGGTTTTTGAAACTAGAAGAGAACCTACGCCAAAGCCAGCTCCAGAGGCGGCCGCTAAAACTCCAAAGACGAAAGAACCTTGACGCAAAACATCAGTGACGTAGATCACCAAGAAT
The DNA here is from genome assembly GCA_021792315.1 of archaeon. Next base: position 7,941 of record JAJYUX010000066.1, on the reverse strand, counting down.
GTGAAAAACATACTTAGGAAAAAGTTCGCGCCAAAGGAGGCTATGGTGAGTTTCATCAATCCTCGTTCCCTGTTGATGTACTCAAAGCCCTCGCGAACCTGTTTCAGGAATTGGGGGCTTTCGTTTCTTGAGGTGGCACTGGGTTTTGAGGTAATGGACATCGAGACGACCACTATGAACAGTCCGGAAGCCAGGTAGCTCGCGCCGTTGAACGCGATCGTCGCAGCTACGCCGACGACTCCGATGAGAAATCCTCCTAAAGGACCGCCGATAATTCCGGTTATTTCCTGAGCTACGCTGAAGAGGCCATTTGCTGATGCAAGGCGCTCCCTGGGTACAGAGGTGGGAAGAAATGCGTTGATGGCAGGCCTGAAAAGTGATTGACCTATTCCGAGGAGGAATGCAACTGTAAGCACTATCGGGAGCTGGAATTTCAGGAGGACAATGCTTGCCGCAAATAGGATCATTGTGATCGCGCGCAGAACGTCGGCACCAAGCATCACTCTCAGTCGGCCGTACCTGTCAGCCAGCGCTCCCGAAGCAACTCCGAAGAGGATGCGCGGAGCTAGACCAGCTATACCCACCAGAGCGATGTCAAAAGCAGATCCTGTGGAAGCGTAGACAAACCAAGTAATCGCCAGTAATCCTGCGGAAGATCCTATGGAGGAAGCAACAGACCCCGCCCACAAACCGCCAAATACACGTTGGCGCAAGAGCGAGGAGCTTTTTTCTTGGGTCATTGATCAACTAGCGCCGAGCAATTTCACGGTATAAATGTCCAGTGTCGTTGAGCAGTATATCTCTATACTGCTTTTTCTAGCGCGCCTAGCTTTCAGATGAAGTCAATTAGATTTGGAGAACACTTGAAAACAGGCGTACTTGCACTTCTGAGTATTGACAACCTTCTTCGTGTTGGTGGTATGGAAGATACGACAACTCTTTCAACTTTTGTCCTCCAGGCTACTCATCTACTGACAGGACCTTTGGCCGGCCAAAGATGTAGTACACTACTGGTGTGCTTTCACCTTCTTTCAAAAATGAGGCGAACCACGCCTGCAATACAATTTCTGTTAACTCAGATTGCAGCCTCCTGTATCCTCATGATCTACTAACACAATTTATTTTATACTTGGTTCGCAAATCATTGTTTTGTTTTGTCTATCAGAGGCTCACAGGATGAAACCGAGGATAGATTTGCACTTGACAACCTAGCTCTGGATCTGAGCACTTTTGGGATGAGCTTGAATCAATCCAAAGTCTATCTATATCTACTTGCTAATGGCTCTGTATCTGCACGTAACATTTCGAAAGATCTTGGTTTACATCGAGTGGATGTGTACCGGAAACTCAGAGACCTTCAAAATCTGGGGGTTATCGAAATTTATCTCGGCTCACCAAAGACGTACATCGCGTTAGAACCGAAAGCGGCGTTAACCAAGCTCCTTGGCAAAATGGAATCAAGATTGTCAGATCTCAGAAAATCTTCTGTATTGTTAGAGAACAAACTCAGAGAATTTCAATCGGAATACAGTCAGCTAAACCGATCGAAACTTCTAGAGGAGACGCACGAGTCGAATTATCGAGTCGGTTTTGGAACGGAGAGGTATTACACCGAAATAACTCAGATGATAAGAAATGCAAAGAACGAAGTTTTGACCGTTGTCTCCGCGCGAGGAGTAAAACAAATCTTCACCACCAATCTGCACAGAGAGTACATCCGAGCTTCGAAGAGGGGTGTGATTCTCAAATTCATTACAGAAATTGGTGCAAACAACTCTCGCTACGTAGAGAGACTTTCCAGTCAGTGGCAGACAAGACTCCTGAAAGCAGTACATCTAAGATTTGTCGTAGCTGACAGGTCGGTTGCTATTCTTAGGTGGCAGATTGAACCGTTTACGAAACTTGCAAACCAAGATGACAATTTCTTTGTTACAAACGATTCGAAGTTTGCACTTTCTATATTCCTGTTCTTCGAAGATCTGTGGCAATACGGGAATACGATGGGTTTCAGAGAGCTTAGGAACATTGAAGAAAGATTAACAACGCGTAGGTAGCTACTTGTTACTCTCTGCGGTTTATATCAATCCTGCTACAGGTAGCGTTTTGTCAAATACTTGCTTAGTTCAGTTGCCAACTTAAGCATCGTGGAATACCTAGACCTTTCCCAGATAGCACCTTCGAAATTTCTCAATCTGAGAATGAACGTGGAGAATGATGATAGTTTCCAGGAACTTGTTATTTCAATTAGAAAACATGGATTACTTCAGCCATTGATTGTGCGAAGAAGATCTGCAAACTCCGATCCACCATACGAACTCGTCTGCGGATACAGGCGACTTCTCGCATGTAGAAAATTACTCTTGAAGTCTGTTCAGTGCATCGTGATGCAGGTGGATGAAAGGGAAGCGCTGGAAATTTCGCTTATAGAGAACATCCAGAGAAAGAACTTGAATCCTATCGAGGAAGCAGAGGCGTTCAAACTATACGTTGTGAGTTTTGGAAGAGGAGGTGTGACTCGACTCGCGCAGCGGATAGGAAAGAGCGAGGAGTACGTGTCACAGCGTATGTTGCTTTTGGGCCTCCCGAAAGAGATCAAAGATCGAATAAGTAGGCGCCTACTGAAAGCGAGCCACGCATGCGAGCTAGTCTGGGTGAAGGATCAGAGCAAGCAGATACAACTCGCCAATGAAATTCGGCAACAGAACCTGTCTCTTCGACAAGTTCGGATACTCGCAAGAGAAGTGAAATCAAAGACTACTATGAACCGAGCCGGAGATGAGCAGATCCGCGCTGCTTTCGAGCCTACTTCGGACGATGCCGGTTATGAATTCGAAGCGGATTCGTCTTCCATGCAGACATACGAAAAGATAGGCTATGAAACTAAAGAAAGAATTGCCATACTGGATAAGACGATTCTCTTGATTAGGACTTCGCTCGCAGGAATTGATATGTTAATCGAGAAGACTAACTATCAAGACGTACGGGATCTTTTGATGCGGGAGAGACTCCACCTGCACGCCAGTCTAGATCAAGTAATCAAGGCAAGGATGCTGCGCTTAAGAGACGTCCGTCGCACAACTAACGAGCTCTGATTGTCTCCCAATTGGGATATCTCTTCCAAGTTCTTATAACTCGATAGTTGCATCAAGGTTCTGTCAAAATTGCATCTTGCATTAAGTCTAGGTGGGTATTATTCATCTGTATCTAGATATGCGGAAGCTGCGGAATATGCAGAATTACACGGAGTTGATTCGCTCTGGCTTGCGGATTCCCAGATGATTCACAGAGATGTCTATGAATGTCTGGCCATCTGTGCTATAGGAACCAAAAGAATGAAACTTGGAACAGCTGTGACCAATCCAATAACACGAGACATTACAACGACCGCATGCGCAGTAAGCACGCTTGATGAAATATCAAATGGGAGAGCGGTTCTAGGTATCGGGCCTGGTGATAGCTCGGTGCGACGGATTGGTCGTTCTCCGGCTACCGTGTCGCAACTTGAGAATTCGGTATCAAACATACGCAGAATCTGCAGTGGTGAAGAGTTAGAATTTCAAAACGGCGAAAGAGTGTCGATGCGCTGGTCGAAGCGTAATGTTCCAATTTACGTTTCAGCAACAGGTCCACGAATGCTTGAGCTCGCAGGGCGCGTGGGCGATGGCGCAATCATCAATGTCGGAACTGGAGATGCTGCAATGGAAAAAGCTGTTTCGAACGTAAAGAGAGGACTTGAAAAGCGCAGCACGGTACGCGAGTTTCGCATCGCAGATCTTTCGTTCATAAGTCTGTCAGAAGACAGGCATGCGGCAATCGAAGCGGCAAGGCCTTACGTAGTCTGGTATTGGAAGAACGCGCGCCACCTGTTTCAAGAGAACAACGTCGAAACCAAAGACCTCGAAAGAATCGATGTGGAATCTAAATATGTCGAACACGATCACATTCATACGGACAACTGGAGCTCTGCATCAATTCGAAGCAAATTCATCACCGATGAGATGGTCGAAAAGTTCACTATTGCTGGAACTCCTGAAGATTGCGTGAAGAGGCTGAAAGACAAGGCTCGCGTTGGAGTTGACATCTTCATAGCTAGGCACACCGGCGAAGAGGATGAATGGAGAAATTTCTTGAGGATGTATTGTGAAAGCGTCGTGCCGGAGTTTAAGTAGAGTTAATTCTCTGATAACAGCTTTGCAGATTCTGACCTTGTGTAGCCCAGCCAGCGTAATACTTGGAGTGAATCTTGGCCCAGCTTTGGTGGAGATTTTGTCCTTGTAACTCCAACTTTTGATGGTTTCAATGGGTTTGCGATCGAAAGGAATCTGGACATGTTCCACATGGTTTTCTCTATCATTCCTCGTTCTTTTAGGCCTGCATCTTCGATGAGATCAGATACATCGTTGACTGGAGAACAGGGAACTTTCTCGGCCCTCAAAGAAGAGACTATCTGACTGCGGTTGAGTTTTCTTGTTGTTTCTTCGAGTATTCTTACAAGTTCATCGGAATGCTCCAATCTGAGCTGATTTGTCGAGAACCTCTCATCCTCTAGGAGGTTTCCGACTCCAAGAGCACGGCACAGCTTCTGCCAATACTCTTCATTTGATGCTCCAATGAACACGAATCCGTCTTTTGCCTTGAACGCTTGATACGGACAAAACGCCGGCCACGCGCTTCCGTTCTTTTCTGGAATTTTCTGAAAAATGGAGTAGTAAACAACCCAGAAGGCCATCCACACCGTTGCGGAATCAAATAGAGAGATGTCTAGAAAAGCTCCCTTTGAGCGCTTTCCATTTCTTTGTCCTGCAAGAAGAGTCGAAAGGATTCCTAATGAAGCGAACAGACCTGCCCCCATGTCAACCACAGAGACACCGATCCTCACAGGTTCTCCGCTCTTTTCACCGGTCACGCTCATGAGGCCCGAGAGAGCCTGTATCACAGGGTCCCAAGCTGGCAGATTAGAGTACTGGTTTGATTTTCCGTAACCGGAAATTGAGCAGTAGACAACGTCTTTATTCAGTCGCTTCGCGTCCCTGTAACCTGCTCCAAGCTTTTCAGCCACTCCTGGTGCCATATTCTCCACTACGATGTCTGCTTTCTTCATCAGGCGTCTGAGAGCCTCTTTTCCTGTTTTGGTTGCTAGATTCAATGCAACACTTTTCTTGTTGCGATTCAGAGCAAGGAATATCGAAGGTCCAAAGTAAGTCCAGTCCCGTGCTGTGTCTCCATTTGGAGGCCTTTCTATTTTGATAACTTCTGCACCGAGATCCGCAAGAAGCATCGTGCAAAAAGGACCAGCGACCTGATGTGTGAGGTCTATAACTACGTAGCCTGAAAGGGGCAATGATTTGCGCAGAAGAGATCAGCCTTTGAGGTGTTCGAGTAAGTGGCAATAAAACGATTCTCTATGAGATGGCAAAGACGGATTTCGAATTCAATGCGAGTATCCTAGCGGAGTCCTCAGTATCAAGCTCGTTGACTTTACGTAGGATTTCACTTGCCTCATGAATCGGGTAGTCAGAGCCGAATATCAGCTTACTTGAGCCGAACTCTGTGATGATTTGATCGAGATTCATGGGTCTGCCTGGATCGAGTGCGATGTCAGCAAACACGTTGTCAGAAGCACTCACGACCTCGATTGCACCAGAGGGATCATCCTGATATCCAGCCAAATGGCCCAAGATTATTTTCATCTCTGGGTAAGACTTGATAACATCAAGGAAGTTTCTCGGTACAGCATACTGCTTCTCTCCTGACCCGGTGTATGGATTGAAGCCGCAGTGAAATAGCACGGGCAAGGAGTGTTCAACGATTTTTTCATAGATCTTGTCATTGTGGGAGTCAGAAGGCATGATCTTGAAGTGAGAATTGTGCATTTTTACTCCTTTGAATCCAAGATTCTTGGACCTCTCGATCTCTTCGATGGACTCAGATGAGCCTGGGATTATCCAGGCCATCCCTATTAGCTCTGAGTGTTTTGAAACCATTTGCGCTGTGAAATCATTTGCCTTTGACATTAGTTCTGTTTTGAGCACTGTGTTGTTGACAATGGCTTTCGAGATTTTGTTTTTCTGCATCATGGAAAAGAGGTTTCCAACACTTCCGTCGTAGGCTGGAGTTATTCCAGAAAATCTTTGTATGATTTCCTTGTTGCGCTCAGCGAGATTGTCTGGGCAGATGTGCACGTGGCAATCAATTATTTCCAACTACCAATTCCACAGCGAATACAGAAATCGATCGGGATATTGAACTTTCTAAAGCGAGTCATTCAAGCTGGGCGATAATCAGAAGAAGTAACCACGACCTCAGAATGGTTTAATATTCTTCAAGGGAACGAAAGTCGCAGACTTGCGATTTTGACCTTCTACAGACTTGGATTCGACATAGGGGGAACTTTTACCGACTTGATTGCAATCGACGAATCAAGTGGCAAGGCTACCGTTGTGAAATGTCCTACCACGCCGAAAGATCCGTCTCTAGGGGTAGTCAACGGTCTCGAATCACTGCTCAGTCAATTGAAGATTTCTGGAAACGATCTCAGTCTTGCTGTGCATTCCACCACCCTTGTCACAAATACTGTTATCGAGAAGAGTGGAGCCGTGACTGCTCTCCTAACAACGAAGGGCTTCAAGGATGTTCTGGAGATAGGTCGAGAGAAGCGCATCACGGTATACGACATATTTGAAGAGAAACTTCCGCCTCTTGTTCCTCGATATCTAAGAGTGGAGGTTGACGAAAGATCGCTATACAATGGTCGTATAGAGAAAAAAGTCGAGAAAAATGAAATTGTGCGTATTGCACGCAGACTTTCCAAACTGCACGTAGAATCTGTTGCAGTTTCGTTCATTCATTCATACGCAAACCCCGAACATGAAAAGAAAGTAAAACAGACGCTTTCAAAGGAGCTTCCAGAATTAGGTGTCTCGATCTCCTCTGAAGTATTGCCAGAGTGGCGAGAATACGAACGCACATCTACAACGGTGATCAATGCTTACGCCCAGCCCAAGACAAGGAAGTACATGCACGTAATAGAAAGCACACTCGGAGAACGTGGTTTCGGTGGCAGACTTTTCATCATGCAATCATCAGGTGGATTGTCAACAGTCGACTCTGCTTCACGATTTCCAGTGAAGATTATTGAATCTGGTCCAGCGGCTGGTGCTCTAGCTGCAGCCTATCTTGGCAAGCTCACTGGTGCATCGAACATGCTCTCTTTTGATATGGGTGGCACTACGGCGAAGTGCTGTCTAATTGTAGGAGGAGAGCCACGCGTAACAATGGATTTCGAAGTTGCTGGATACATGTATCTGAAGGGGAGCGGTTACCCAGTTATGATACCCACTGTTGACCTCTTGGAGATTGGAGCGGGTGGTGGAAGCATTGCACACATTGATTACGGTCTGCTTAAAGTTGGTCCGAAGAGTGCTGGAGCAGATCCAGGTCCCGCCTGCTATCCGAAGGGCGGAGAAGATCCAACAGTTACGGATGCCGACTTGATCCTTGGATATCTGAACCCCGAGTACTTTTTGGGCGGAGAAATTTCGCTTAACAAAGAAAAATCTCAGAAAATCTTGGAAGAAAAGATCGCTTCAAAGCTCGGAGTCAGCATAGAACAAGCGGCTTCTGGAATATGCGATGTAGTAAACAGCAACATGGCGAGGGCGATGCGAATAGTCTCCGTAGAGCGCGGGCAGGATCCTGCATCACTCACAATGATAGCATTTGGTGGAGCCGGTCCAGTTCATTCAACTAGGCTTGCTAGGCAGCTGAAGATACACAGAGTCGTAGTGCCGCTTGCTGCCGGAGTTACCTCGGCGTTGGGCTTACTCGTCGCGGACATGAAATTCGACTTGGTAAGGACGTACATGTCGAAAGTTGACTCGATTGACAAGAATCGCGTTTCCGAATTGTACGAGGATATGAAGGAAGAGGCTGACACTCTGC
>JAJYUX010000065.1 GCA_021792315.1 archaeon | reverse complement strand
GGCTGACAGTGAGCCATCTGAATACAAAAAGGCAGTGATGGATGCGGCGAGTCATTTCAGCAAGACGGTTGACGCAACGCAAGCGTCCAAATCGCTTGTACATTTGTGTACGGACAGCTCGATCACGATGAACGAGATCGTGACTTCAATAGGTGGCCTATCAGGCGTGCTTGGTTCAGGTTCAATGCAGATTGAGTACGGCCTCTCGGCGAATTCTTCAACAACCACCACGGCAATCATAATGGCGACCGGTTTCAAAACAACAAAATTCGATGAGTACGATCCCGTCGACTCTGCCCTCAAGGTTTACGCTGGAAACTTGGAATCCTACTATGATTCCTATGTTCAGATCGAGATGCTTCTCAACAATATTGAACAAGAATAGATCTGGCAAAAACAAATAAAGACCAGATATCACTTTGATCTCCAAGGATTTCGCAGGTTCCTCGTACAAAGTCGGTCAATAATGCAGCGAACAATTTCAGAAGCAAAGACAATGGAGAAATTCGTCGTATGGATGAAAGAAAACTCCATCGATCCAGACAGTCTTCAAAAGATAGATGTTGCTGCTGAGTTTGGAAAAGACCTTTCATTCAGCGAAGCTGTCGGTTTGGCGATTCAAAAATTTCCGACACTCTGGAAGTCTGAATCGATGCAGACTCGCGAAGGAAAACCAAAACAGATCATATTCGTGAAAGAGTTGGTCCAGAAAATTGTTGACGGCAGAGTGCAGGTCACCTACAGAACCTCGCCAAAGGTGGGAACATACTATGTTGTGGACAACAGATTCAAGCAGAAATCTGAATCATCAAGGCTCTTGATCGAATTCTACAGAACCGACAGAGTAAATGCCTACGACCTGACAGATGATGAAGCCCAGCTGGCTGGAGTGGATACCGCGGATGATATCCGAGCGATGTTTGAAAAATGGTACGGAAAACCAATCCCGATGCTATACCGGAATTGGTTCAAAGTAAGAATGAACTAGGTACTTTCCTTCTTCTTTGCAGCAGGTTTTCTTGCAGAGGCTTTCTTCTTTGCGGGAGCTTTCTTTGCCGATTCAGAGGGTTTCTCCGCTTTGGAAGGTTCCTCTTTCTTCTCTTCGGCAGCTGGAGGCAGCGCTTCTTCCTTATTTTCAGGCAGAGCCGCTTCATCTATCTTCTCCTCCAAAACTTCTGCCGGTTTTTCTTCTTTGGGAATAGAAATCGTAACCACGCCATCCTCGTCCTTTTCCATCTTCACAGTGATCCTGCGAGGGGGTTTTGTTATCCCGCGGTTCCAGAGTCTCTCGTTGAGCTCGGAATCAATCTTTACCTCCGAAGATTTCATGTGGCGCTCCGCAAATTCACGCAACACCTTGACAGCGCGCTTTGTCCTCTTGTGGCGGGCAGTGATCCATGCTCGAGTCAATGGAACCGTGTAAATTCTTTCTAATTTCTCCTCTTGCTTTGACAACTTCCGACACCGATTATTTTATGTTGAGTTTCTGCCGTCTCCATTTTCTTTGCTGTGGATGAGTTCTGACCTTCTGTTTTGTTCTAGCAATAACCCAAGTTGGGACCGGCCACGCCTGTCTCCGCGCCTTCAACATTCTCTTCTTAATTCCTGACGTCTTCTTGCTCAATTACCTTTCACTATTTCCAATTTATCTTGAATTCTTTCTTTGGCTGTTGCAATTGGCCCAACATTTGCTTCAACTCTTCATCACTGATCTGATGCTTCAATCTTCCGGACGATGCGAGTTGAAAAATCTGACCTTCTATCGAGTCCGCCAATTCTGGTTTCACCATTCGTATATTAGTTAACCTATCCCGCGCCTCGCTTGTAAAAACTACTCGAAGCATTTGTTCGTGAGCAGCTCTAGCTTTCTTATCGTCGCTTTCTGACCGACCACGCGCAGAGCCACTTTCTCTTTCATCATCGCTCATCGCAGTCACTTCGGAGAATCTGTATCAATTCTGGGTTATAGGTACCGCAACAATTCTGGCCGAGACTTCGCAAGGTCCTTCATAATTTCCGTGGCTTGTTTATCGACAAAACTGACGCCTTTTCCGGTGAGTATTCTTCCCTTCTTTCCCTGTTTTACTACAAAGCCCGCTGCTTCTAGTTGCTGTATTGCTTTCCTGACAGCAGAGCCGCCCGCATCGCGATGATGACCGACGTAATAGCCGACTTCCTTGCGACCGCCGTAGTCACTTTCGAGTTGGGTGAGTCCGACTGGGCCGTGAACGTAGATCTTCCTAAGAAGCGAGGCGCAGCGCGTGTACCACCAATCCTTGTCATTCGGTTGTCTCTGCGCATGTGAGCCCGTCTTTGCGTAGGCAGTCCATAGCGGCTGCTCAACCTGAGAGACCCGCCTAAGGTGATCAGCAAGCTTCGAGATCAGTAAATCTTGTGGGACTTCAAAAGCAGTGGTCATTTCATAGCATTCTCCTTTCCTTTGGCGACCTTTGTAGAATAGACCTTATTTTGAAGCTCTATTTAAATCAGAACGTGTCGCGGCGTGTGGGAGGAAAACACAACCGGTTCGTTTCATGCACCACGGTAAAGTGTGGTTAAGAGGATTCGCAGATGATCTAGTTACCAAACTGTAATCTTGGTGATTTCAAAAAGTTCTGTAGCTAGTAGTTAGCAGTTACCATTCTACAACTACCTTATCTCACAGCTAGAAACAAGTTGTCTCTTGGTTACTTCTCGACAAGCATCAAGTTCAAATTTGGATCTCAGAGATGTTCTTGCCATTTTGCCGCCGTCTTCTCGACCAATGGAGACCTTAGTTAGAAATCTTCGACTTTTGGAACAATAGTACCAGGACTGAGTGCTTCGGTTATTCTTCTCCCGCCACTGGTGTTGGATGACTACTTTCTACTATATCGTTCGATCGGATTATCTTGCGATATGTACTCTGGCACCTCAAGCAAGTGAAATTCAAACTCTTTCTTTTCTTACTGAGTCTAACTCTGGCTGTGTCAGCTGGTGTTATGAATTCCTTACATTTGCGACAGAAAAGAAGTCGCCTCGCGCCAAGTCTGACATTGAATCTTGTTGAAAGCTTCCACGCCATATCGGCATACCTAAGTGCAAGGCCTGATCTAGTCCTCCTTTCCAAAATGGCACACTCGATCAGTCTATCGATCTGCTCGCTGGCAATCTTTCTTCTCTGCTGCTTTCGAGAATCTAGGGCTTGCTGTCTTCCTCTTCTCTGAGGCAATAACTCAATCTGCCTTTGTTTCCTTCGCGAGTTCGTTCCAGTTCAAAATCATGGTATTTGGATGCGATGCCCTGTATTCATCGAGCCTGCCTACAGAGGTGTTTCTGGGAGACTCCTTTACAACAGAACTATTGCTCGCGGCTAGTCTTGAGATGCTATTCAATGTGGCGGCATAAACTTCCAAGTTCTCGACCGATTCTGTCTCGGTGGGCTCGACCATGAGTGCTTCGGGCACAATCAGTGGGAAATAAGTGGTTGGGGAATGCATTCCGGAATCAAGAATTGCTTTGGCAACATCTCCAGCGTTCACACCTGTCCTTTTCTTAAGTGATGATGCGGACACGACAAACTCATGCATTCTCGGATGTCCTACTGAAAATGGAGATGAGAATGATTCTTTGTCGAGCAGACTGAGCAGGTAATTGGATGACAAAACGGCCTGTTCAGAAACCTCCTTCAAACCTTCTCTTCCCAGACTCAAAATGTAACAGTATGCGCGCAGGAGTACGGCTGTGTTCCCGTAAAATGACTTGATGTAGCCGATCGTCTTTGGTATCTTGTACTCTAGAGAGTACCTTCCATTCGGATTGGAAATGAGTGGGACCGGGAGATAATCTTGCAGGTGGCTTTTCACTCCTACTGGTCCCGCACCAGGACCGCCTCCGCCGTGCGGTGTTGCAAAGGTCTTGTGAACATTTATGTGAATTATGTCAAATCCCATGTCGCCAGGTCTAACATGTCCCAATAGGGCATTCATGTTTGCCCCGTCGTAGTACATTAGTCCACCAGCTTCGTGCACTGTCTTTGTCACTTCAACTATTTCTCGTTCGAATATGCCGAGTGTGCTAGGGACAGTAAGCATCATCCCAGCTGTCTTCTTGCTCAATAGTTTCTTCACAGCTTCTTCTGTTACGATACCATCATTTGATGAGGGAATCTTTACGACTTTGAAACCGGCCATCGCTGCACTAGACGGGTTTGTTCCGTGCGCTGAATCTGGAACAAGCATCTCATCCTTCTCAGTCATACCCATGTCTCTAAGGTAGTTCTTGGTAACAAGAGCACCGACATACTCACCCTGTGCACCGGCTGCCGGAGCGAGTGAGAATCGATCCATCCCAGCAATTTCGCAGAGCATCCTTTCCAGTTCGTACAGAATCTCAAGAATGCCTTGGATGGATGACTCGTCCTGATAGGGGTGGGCATTTGCTATTTTGGAATTTCTTGCAATCCTCTGAGAGACTTTGGGGTTGTACTTCATTGTGCAGCTTCCCAACGGATACATCCCCAAATCAATCGCGAAGTTCATCTGGGACAAACGAACAAAGTGACGAACGATTTCCGGCTCCGACATTTCCGGAAGGGCTGGTGGAGTGTCTCGGAGCATAGACTTTGGAATATGTTCTGAAGCTTTCCCTATATTCGAACTGACGCATTCTGCAAGTTTCGGCAGCGAATATCCCTTGCGACCCTTCTTTGAAAGCTCCTTTAAGAGTGGTTCGTCCCAGCGTGCTTGACTAAATGGCATCTATCCTACACTCTCTATTTGTTTTAGGGCAGAGATAAGTCTTTCAATATCGTCAGCTGTGTGAAGTTCACTAAACGAAAAGAGCGAGACGTTCCTTAAATTCTGGTAGAATCTTCCTAAAGGCAATCCTCCAAGTATGTTGAAATCAATTAGTCGTTTCGAAAGTTCATCCGAAGAACACTTTGTTACAATACTCACGTCGCCGAAAAACGAGCCCGTGAAATTCGGAGCCTTGAGTCCTTCCTCTTTGAAGCGCTTGAGGGCATAATGAGCATTCAAAACGATATGCTCCCCCACTTCCTTCATTCCCTGTGGACCCATACTGGTAAGATAAATGCTTACAGCGAGAGCGAAAAGGGCTTCATTTGTGCAGATGTTGCATGTGGCTTGCTCGCGGCGTATGTGTTGCTCGCGTGTCTGCAAGACCATTGTATAGCCTCGTCTTATTCCATCCTTCGACTTGGTGGCTCCGATAACTCTACCTGGCATCTGTCGTAGCAAGTTTGAATCCTCACGAGTTGCGAATATCCCCATCAAGGGACCACCTAAGTTCGCGTAAAGGCCTAGAGGTTGTCCGTCTCCGACGACAATGTCTGTTCCATAAGACCCGGGCGGCTTCAAAAGTCCCAATGTTATCGGATTCACTCCCACAATAACTAGAGCGCCCAGTGCATGACACTTCTCGGCTATCGTGTCCACATTGTCTTCGATTATTCCAAGAAAATTCGGATTCTCCAGGTAAACGGCCGCAGTTTCTCTATCCAACATCGTATCCAGCGCTGAAACATCAGTTCGCCCGGATGGTTCGCATGGAATCCTTTCAATTTCGACTCCCAAGGGGTAAGTGTAAGTTTGAAGCACTCCTAATCTTTCGGGAGAGACATTCGAAGGAACCAGAATCTTTTTTCTCCTAGTAACTCTATTTGCCATTCTCCCTGCTTCGCCGAGTGCTGTGCCCCAATCATAAAGTGAACTATTTGCAACGTCCATCGAGGTAAGCTCACAAATCTGGCTCTGATACTCGAACATTCCCTGGAGCATTCCCTGACTAATCTCAGGCTGATACGGTGTGTAGGCGGTATAGAATTCACTGCGACCCAGTATTTCATCAATTATTGACGGTACATGGTGAATCCAGTTACCTCCGCCGATGAAATTCAACGATTCTGGAGCTGATTTATTCTTCGCAAGCTTTGAAGCTACGAATTTTTCAAGCTCAATCTCACTCATTGCTTCAGGAAGATTCAATGGACGATCGAGGCGAACTTTGTTTGGGATCGCCGAAAACAATTCTGAAATATCTTGCAACCCTACCCTGTGCAACATTTCCTTCAAGATTCCTTCTTCCGAATTCGGAAGGAATTTGTGAACCGTCAAACCTGTTCTTGGATTCTCCTATCAAAATGATTAGAGTGCGATTAAAATTCTTAACTAATGACAAAGGAAATACTGATGATCTGTAAAGAATAAGACACCGAGCTTATTCAGTTTCCAACACAGAAAGTCTTTAAAACGGATTTTGACATTCGCGTGCTTTATCGGAGCAGAGACCTGTTGAGATCCAAAGCTTCCTCTATGATTGCCTTGGCTCTCCTTTCAGTACTCATTCTAGCTTCTTTTGATCCCATACCGACGCACGCGCAAGCTAGTCCTGTTGTGAGCGGATATTCGCTTTCAAGTGTACAGAGTTACAACCAATATGGTCAGTTCAGAGTGAACGAGACCTTGACTGGAGCAAACAATTCCGCGTCGTTGAATTCGGTGACCTTTGGTTTCCCTATTGCTTATCAGCCCAACCTTGCACAGCTGAGTTCCTATGCCAAATCTGGTCATGACACCATCCAAACTACGACAACAGTAGGCGTCTCAAATGATACATTACTAATCACAATTAATCTTGGGCAGAGCTTGGGAGGTGCTAACTCTACACTTGGACTGGGATTCTGGGTCTTGAACGAGCTGACACCAATGAATGCGTCTGGATACTTTAGAGCACCAATTTTGGAGAGCCCATCAGTTAACATCAATCTGAATCAGTTTTACAGCGAAATTGACTTCCCATATTCTACTACCTACGTCGGGAATTTCGCATCCATGGGGGGCCACGGTTATTCTCAAACAGTCTCTGGGAGTACATCGCAGATCTTCAATTACACGACATCTAAACCGAACTCTACGTTGATGTATTTCAACACGGTGGTTTATTCTACCCCGTCTAGTTCAGGCGCCCTTGATTTCACTTCAATAGTCAGACATATTTCGATAGATGCAAGTGGCAATGTTATGGTCAGAGATACCCTGGATGTACACAATTACGGACTGAATTTGATTTCCCTGCTCTCGTACTCTCCTCTTACTAATGTTGGAAACCTCACAGCAGTGCCCTCTAATGAACCGCCACTGAGCAACGTTGGTTTAATTCAGATTAGTGGTGGTCAACTTCAACTAAACTCCACCAACCACGCTATTCAACCCTTGAGCTCGGCTACTTTGATTTTCGAATATCCTCTTTCGAGTCAATACTGGAGCGTGTCAAATGGAGTTTACACCATTTCGATCCCGACGGCAGCACCGGTGTCTGCCGTTGTCGGCCAGTATCAGGCGTTTTCCTCATCTCCTGCAGGTATCGTGGTTATAGGGCGTCCTATTTCGATTTCAGGCACAAACATAACACAAATCGTTCCCTCAACAACCACTCTGAAATTCAGAGTAGGAGTCGCTTCGGCGACTTATAACATGCTTCCGTATGCCGCCATCATATTCGTTGGCATCTTTGTTGCGGGAATTGTGTTACGACCCAAAGAGGAAGCAGAAGATGATATGAGTTCCAACTTTGATGACCTAGTACGAGTCATCGAAGATAAGATATCGAGCACCAATGACATTCTAGGGGAATTGAAAGCAAAGAGCACAGCGGTCAGCAGAAACGAACTTGTTTTGGCGAAATCAAGAATCGATGATGTGCGTTCGAAAACTGTCTCAAGGGTGGGATATATGAGGTCGCAAATATCGCAGACTGTCACAACATCGGTCCAAGCTAGTTTGAACGCTGTACTGGCGAACGACAGAGAGTATGATCGTGTAGTTCGCGAAATATTGAACAATTACGATCAGCTTATTTCCAAGAAAATGAAGCTCGAAACTTTCTCAAGAGTTCAACAGAACACCGAGCGCCGGTTGCAGGGGAACACGAACACACTTCTCGACAGCGCGCACGACCTCCGCGAGGAATTCGAAAGCGAAAAATAGCAACCGTGAACGAACTCATGTTTCCCTTAGGGAAACACTGAATAGATGAACGCCTAAATCGTATTTCGGACACGGGAGTCAAACAGACATTGCCTTCAGGAAAAGAGCTACTGAGAAAGAAATTCTCAGCCGAGCCAGACAAATACTACCGGGTGGCCCTTTTCGATGAACTGGGTTTTGTTCGGAAGCAATGCGCAAAATGCGGTGGCTATTTTTGGACACTAGACGAAAGTCGCGTGACTTGTCCAGAACAACCTTGCCAACAATATGAGTTCTTAGGTGCGCCTGCCACAAACGAGAAAGTTGAATATGTAAGAGCTTGGCAGAAAGTTGAATCTTTTTTCAAAAGGAACGGTCATCAGCCTGTAGCAAGGTATCCTGTGGTATGCAGGTGGAGACCGGATCTCTATTTCACGATAGCCTCAATCGTTGATTTTCAAAGGATTGAATTGGGAAAAGTGGTGTTTGATTTTCCTTTCAACCCGTTGATTGTCCCTCAGATTTGCCTCCGGTTTTCTGATATTGCGAACGTCGGAGTTACTGGGAGACACTACACGTCCTTCTGCATGATCGGACAGCACGCACTTGCAAACCCAAAGGGATACTGGAAGGACACTTGTGTTGAGCTTGATTACAGGCTTCTCACCGAGGAATTTGGTTTTGACAAGAATGAAGTTGTGTTCAAGGAAGACGTGTGGTTGGGACCTGGTGCCTTTGGAAACAGTCTGGAGTACTACGTAAGAGGACTTGAACTCGGTAACTGCGTTTTCACTGGATTTGAAGGAACGATTGAGAATTACAAGGAATACTCAGAAAAAGTAATCGATATGGGGGCGGGGTTGGAACGATTCGTCTGGGCAACTCAGGGAACTTTCAACAGTTATGATGCCGTGTTTTCGTCTGTCCTACAAATGTTTCAGAAGAAGACCGGAATCGGTTTGAGTACCGACCGAAGTCTAGATGGCTATTTCAAGCTAGCTGGTTCTCTCGACATAGATCGGTTCAAGGGTGCTGTTGCCGATTATTCGACTGTATCAAAGCAACTGGGATTAGACGAAATAGTCTTGAGAAGAAAAATCCAACAGATTCAAGCCATCTACTCGCTTATAGATCATAGCAGAACTCTTCTATTCGGCATTTCAGATGGCATGCTTCCGGGAAATGTTGGAGGAGGTTACAACCTAAGAGTAATCCTTCGTAGATCGCTAGATTTCATCAACGACTTGGCAGTCAAAATTGACCTTGTGGAGCTTGCTAGTTGGCATGCTGAGTCGTTGAAGGATATGTATCCAGAGCTTTCAGAGCACATTCAAGACGTGGGAATCGTGCTTGATGTTGAAGAGAAAAAGTATGCCGGCACAAGAGATAGAACATCAAAGATCATTGAAACTCTATCCAAGAAGAAACAAAGACTGGGCGCTGAAAAGCTTGCAGAACTGTACGACAGCGAGGGTATAACTCCTGATGTCTTGAATAGAGCAGGATTGGATCTGGACGCCCTTGCTGATTTCTACGATCGCATAACATCGAGACACATGATTCATAGAGATGAAATTCAAGGACCTAGTTATGATGTTAGCTCAATCCCCGGCACAAGGTTGATTTTCTATGAGGATGGCGAACAACACGAATTTCGAGCGAATGTACTCAAGGTACTTTCTGGAGGGTATGTTGCTCT
>JAJYUX010000064.1 GCA_021792315.1 archaeon | reverse complement strand
GTGAAGACATACTTTGACAAACTAAAGGTGCTGGACCAGACCACTCGAAGAGATGGTGAATTGAAGGTCCCGCGTCGAGATTCTTCATAGAAGCAAGGAAATAATCGTTAGACGAAGTCTCTGGCGCCGGGAGTGGGATTTGAACCCACATGCCCCAAAGGGGCGCCGCGTATCTTGTAAGCCCTTGAGTCTGCTTCTCTGGATTTTTCTGCCAGAAAAAGGATCTCGAGCGCGGTGAGCGACCAGATTGCTCAACCCCGGCTTCTTGACCTCAATTGGACGCATGATTAAAAGACATTTTGTCGTTGCGTTTTAGCCGTTTGAGTACTAGTCGGATTAATTGTAATTCGTCTCTTCTTGAAAGTACTTCGTACATTCAACAGCAGGTCATTACACGTGAGTCGCTGCTTCATATGGTCCAACAATAAACACACTCGTTAGAAGAACCAAGAGAACAAAGAGGCCTATGACCAAATATGTTGCATCTTTTTCAATGGCAAATATCACCGAAGTGACTGCCACCCGAATTATTGGGGTTGCTAGAAGGATTACGACTCCGATTTGAACAATGTCCAAACCATTCAATTTAGCCGCTCCTTCAATTAGAGCAGTAACATTCACGGTAGGGCTACCTATTCCAGAAGTCAAGACTTGAGAAAGAGTTGATGGAATTGCAACCGTTCCAGGGCGAAGAAACGTATCAACAATTCCAACCGCAATCAGAATACAACTTACTAACACACCATATCTCAAAACTAGTCCGTTGGCGCTTCGAAGTACTGACTCACGTTTACCTTCTCCAGAGTCGCTCGGTGACGTGTATTCCAAAAGCTAGATCACCAAACCCTTCTGTAGCATTTCGATTCCGAGCGCAATTAGAACACATATGAAAAGCACGCGAAGCGAAAACGGCCTGCTTCGAATCAAAAGTTTTGATCCTATGAACGATCCTAGAAGAACACCAACAGCAACGGGTGCTACTAGAATCAAGTTAACATAACCTTTCAAATAAAAAATACTGGCGCTGGCGACGGCCGTTACTCCTATCATGAAGTTGCTTGTGGTGGTAGATACTTTGAATGGAAGCCTCATCATTCTGTCCATGCCTAAGACCTTCAACGCACCACTGCCAATTCCGAGCAAGCCGGAAAGTACTCCTGCGGCGAACATGATTCCATAACCTTCTGGAACACGCTCTGCAATGTAGCTGGTATTCTTCTTCAGAGCCGAGTCATAATATTCCCCACTTAGAGCCAATTTTCTTGAAATGAAATTTGGTATCTGATTGACATCTTCTTCACCAGCTCTACCTTTCTTCCAGACTTGTAGTGAGAAGTCGGCAGCAGAAAACAGGAGCAAAAGTCCGAAACTCAGATACACTGTCCAGGAAAGACCACTAGAAATGAGGTAGATTGTTGTAACTGCTCCTGCGATAGCGCCGACTGTAGTCGCCGTGACCAAGAATGTCCCTATTCGAATATTCGTGATCCTTTCTTTCACATAGGCAGAAGCAGATCCGCTTGAGGTAGCTATAACAGAGACAATACTAGTACCTATTGCATAGCCGACAGGAATCCCAAAAACTACTGTGAGGACTGGCACAATTACGATTCCACCTCCGACTCCCACAAGCGAGCCAATGAACCCTGCCAGAACAGAAATGAATAGAATAATGATTGTAAATGTGAGTGGTTCCAACGACTTTCACGAGAACCTGACTCATTTTCCAGAAATTGCATTTAACACTTCTTGGAGTCAGTTTTGGGTGTCATTTTCCATCTCAAGACCCACTCTTCTGCTGAGAAACTCTTTATAACTACTGGGTGCTATATCCTCTGCCATAATTCCAAAAGGGAATTTTCGAGGGGCAAGATTGCTGCTGTTGCTCTACGGTGAAGTGCCATAACAAGAGAAGAATCCGAAAACGTTGGTGAAGGTTCTGTGCCAGAGGAAAGCGAGAGAGCTTCGTCCTCTGAACCTCAATCTTCCGGCACGCAGAGCTACAAGAAGAATTACACCTATGAGGATTATCTTCGCGAGCAGGCCGAAGAAGCCCAGCATGAAGCTCGGAAATCAGCGAGTCCAAACCTCGCTGTGTCTTCAATGCCTGCCTTCGCCAGTCTGGAGGATGTACTTAGGTACTTCCTCTATGAAGAAGCAGGATTGATATTAGATGCAGGCGCAGATAAGCTGGAGTCCTCGCTGATAATTCACAATCTAGAATCTGTTGCGATAAGCAAATCGATGATTGCTCTTACAACCAGAAAATCTGATGGTTTTTCGGGTGAAGTCATTGTCGCGTCGATAACTTCACTACCTTTCAAGGAAAACGCTTTCGTGCGGTGTGTCTGCTCAAAGGGTTTGGAGGGACTGTCGAATACAATCGAAGTTACAAACGCCCTTGTAGAGCTGTCTAGGGCATGCAAGACAACGATTGTAACTCTGAGGAGATACGGAGATAGTATTGTTCACAGGGTCATTTTCACCAGGATGTTCGTGGACAGATTAGTAAAGGGCGTAGGAATTCATTACGGAATCTTGCGAAGGGAGGATGGTGATTTTGTGATATACTTGCTTTCAAAGGGGCTCCAGAGTCAGCAATCACTCGCGATGGAATATGCAGGAGAGTCAATCTCGCAGAAACTTGTAGGAAGGGCCAAGGCGAAACAAGTTGAGAGAGCCTAATAATGCAAAATGCACAATGTATTTATCCAGAGAGATAATGATAAGTTAAGAAGGAAGCTGAGACGATGAGCGGTCAGAAGGACAAGAACAAGGCACCAATGCCGGCCTCGAGTGCGGGACTGCTAAGGTTCTTTGAGGACGAGACTCAGGGTATAAAGATCAGACCAGAGATCGTTGTTGGTCTGGCCGTGGGGTTGGTGCTCGTAACACTGCTCCTGCGTCTCATTATTGCCGCATAAATCAAGATGCTTCTGTGCAGCTGTTAAAAACCGGTTTCTTTACCTCATAGCCAATCCTTTCTAGGATCGACAGGCAGAGCAATCGATAACTTGACCGAGAACGAAAAGAATTCCTCCAATAATCTTGCAAGACGATACAGGCATCTATTCAGGTTACCGTCTAAAGGAGCGAGCATCGTTTTTGCAAGCATCCCAACTATCGTTCTCGAACTCACAGTTCAGACTGCCTTTCGCGCATCCCTCACATCGTTATTGTTCTTAGCACTATTGACAGAATGCACTCTATTAGTAACGATTGAAATTGATCGAGAAGTTCTGAAGAGCCAGAGCGGAATCGCTAACTACAGAAGACTCTCAGCTATCTCAATCATAAGCAATAGTCTTTGGCTCATTCTTTCTGTGTTGGGACTGCTCATGCGAGCCATAAACGGAGCCGAAGGGAGATTTATTGCTATGTTGTTCTTGGGGATGTTCTTCGCGGTTGTCTTTAGGGCATTCATTTTCGGTTCTGTCTTTTACGGAAGCACGATCCATGGTCTTCCACTTTCATTCGTTCAACCAATTCTTATCTTTCTTGTAATCACTCTTCCTTGGGTGAAACTCTTCACTTCGAGTCTCCTGCCTGCTATCGGGATTTCTGCAGGACTGATATTTCTTGTTGCGACCGAAGCCTACCTCAACTCTGTCAACAACAGCTCTCCAGTGGGAGGTATGAAGCCCATGCAATTACTGCAGGCATTCCTGAGTGCGTGGACGCTGCAAGATCCAACCAAGATCGAAGATATCTTGCAGAGATTGAGCAAAATTGGGAAAGTCCAATCATCGTTGATGAAGATTGAGAGCAAATCTGGATTGAATGCACTGCTGATTGTCCCAGGAATTCATCCAGGTCCTTTCTATCCGATTGGTTCCAGCAACCTCCCCGGTGATATCTACCTAAAACTCCGAAATAGTAACACTGTTCCTCTGACGGTTCACTCGATTTCAGACCATGAGCTCAACCTTCCATCAAAGAGCGAAGTCGAGAATTACATATCTTCGTTAAAGGAAAATGAACAGATCGAGGAAGGGATGACAATCACCACACCTGTGGTAAGAGAAGTTGGGAAAGCAACCGTAACTGGAATAGGATTTGGGTCGACTTGTGTGGTCGCAATAACACAAGCTCCTCACGGCATGGAGGACTTTCCGATCAAAGTTGGGAAAGAGATTGAAGAATACGCACGGAAACTTGGTTTCAAGCTAACATTGGTTATTGACACTCACAACTCAGAGGGCGCTAAACCTGATGAAAAAGAGTGCCTTGATGCAATCAACGCAGCTAAAGAAGTTCTTGAGGAGCTGACCCATGCGAAGCCAATGGCTTTCAAGTTCGGTTTCGCCCACTCTTCAGAGCTAGAAATGGAGAGACCTATGGACATAGGGCCAGCTGGAGCAGGACTTTTGAATTTTAGATTAAGCAATGGTTCGATGTTCTGTTTGGTGGTAGTTGACGCAAACAACTGTAAATTGGGTTTCAGAGAAGAGGCGTTCAAGAAATTCCAGGAGAATACCGGTGCCAAAATACTCGAGCTCTGCACTTCAGATACACATGTCACAGCAGCTCGAACTCTGGGCGACAAGGGTTACCTCGCACTCGGCGACAGGGTTTCAACGACAGACTTTGTAGCAATTCTTGCTTCTCTCCATAAAATAGCCAAAGAAAGATTCGGAGAGGGTTCCTATGTTGCATCGAGCGTCTCTAGTTCTGTAAGAACGGCGGGTGGAGAAATTCTGGAGATTTTTTCGGATCTCACCGACGCAACTTCTCAAACTGCAAAACGGGGTGCGAAACTTCTCGTTGTTTTGGGACTAATCTTGATTGCAATGGTCGCAATTGTCTAGGGAATGGAGATGCAAGCGACTCCCTCAATCACAACCTTTCCAGTTTCAGCTTTTGGTCTATTCACCAAGTATCCCTATCTCGAACAATTACCGAAATTTGCTGATTTGTTGAAAGGGAGACCTAAGTATTTGCTTTTCTTGTTGAAATATTAATCACAACCGCTGCAATGATGGCTACTAGGACCAGCGCGATCGCGTAGCCGATACTTATTATGAATACAGTAGATAGACAAGCAAGAACGAGACCCCACGTTATATAGAAATTCCTCTCCGATGCCCTAGCGAGCAAGAAGGCAGACAAAAAGGTCCACAGACCGAACAACAAGAGAACAAGGAACAAAGTATCATCCAGATTGATCAATCCAACAAGCAAGAAGACAAAGGGGAGTATGATTGCTACGATTATTCCTTCGCCGTAAGCGACTCGCATTGGTATCGCTAAATCAGTCGCATTTGTTCTATTTATACAGTCCACTTTCAGATAGCCTAATACGACCACATCTCTTGGCAAAAATGGCAGCCCATCTAATCGCGGTATGGTTTTATCCCTGAGTCAAATGCAGATGCTTCATGCCGAAAAGCAGGAGCGAGGTCTTTGCACCGAAAGGACTTCTCAAAATGCTCATACTGAAGATAGCTTCAACGAAACCAGTAACTGGCGTTGAAATCATGCAGGATGTTCCCGATATGACCGAAAAGCTATGGTCGCCCAGCCCGGGGTCTGTCTACTATTTACTCGGAGAAATGGAGGGGGCCGGATTGATAATTCGGGTTCCAACAGGAGAGCCAGGCATAAAGAGATACGTTTCCTCGGAGAAGGGCAAACTTGCGCTCGAGAATTTCAAACTCGACGTATCAAAGAATCTTCACAGACAACTCGTCATGTTGAGAGTTCTTTCGGATCTTGCGGAAAACAAATCTGTATCAGATTCAATCTCCAATATCGCAAAGCGATTGGCTGCCCGTTAGGCTTTCGGAAGAAGAAGACTGAATTTAAAATACTCTTAAAAGATTGAATCTGAATTCTTGAAACATTGCAAGAAGCAGGTACAGTGCTCCACCTCGCACGTAGCGGCAGACTGATACTCAAGACCGCAAACTCGCTTCCACGAGAAGGTTCGGTACTTGTGGATGATAAGGGTAGACGTACTGCAAAGGTCATGGAAATAATCGGACCTTCAAGTGCGCCTTACATTTCCGCACAGCCCCTAACTGATCGGATTGAAAGAGTAGCAGGGGCCAAGCTTTTCATTGAAGAAAGCACCTTCAGAGATGGTAACCAAAAATTTTCGGATCGCAAAGTCGGTTCAAGAGCTGGAAACAGGAATCTGAGAGACTTCAGAAACAATTCTAGAAATAGGATGTAGATTCAGAATGTTCCCTTCGAGAAGAGAATCCGAGATTGCGGGAGTGAACTCATGCCCGAATTGTAGAGGACAGCTAATCGGAGATCTAGAAAAGGGGGAAATAGTTTGCCCAAAGTGTGGCTATGTCGCCATAGAACAAAGCGTTGATTCCACGCCAGAATGGAAGTCAATGGACTACGACGAGCGCAGCAAGAAAATGCGGGTCGGAATGCCAGCTACACTCTCGCTTCATGATCAGGGGTTGTCTACGGATATCTCAGGAGACAACCGTGACGCCCACGGAAAGTTTCTTGATTCCTACAATAGGCAGAATGCCCAACAGATGCAGAAATGGCAACGAAGAATTCGAACTTCTTCTTCAGGAGAAAGAAGCCTCTCGATTGCCCTCGCAAAGATCTCGGAGGCGGCTGATGTACTTCGTTTGCCCTCGTCCATAATTGAGGAAGCTTCGCTCATCTTCAGAAAGTCTGCAAAGCAAGCGGTCTCGAAAAGTAAATCAATTTCGGGGATGGCGGCGGCATCATTGTATCTCGCATGTCGAAGGAGCAACGTGAACAGATCTTTGAAGGAAATTGCGAAGGCTGCGGGTATTCAGAACAGAGTTGGCGCCAAATATTACAGACTCTTGATAAATGAGGTTGAAAATAACTACGTCCCTCCACCTAGCGTTAAGAAATTCATCTCGAAACTAGTAAACAAGGAGAAGATCAATCCTAGAGTAGAGCGCTTGGCACTTGAACTGGCAGACAGGACAAATGAGAGCGAGATCTCGAGCGGAAAGACACCAGCTGGACTGGCCGCTGCTTATGTCTACATAGCATCGGTCATGTGCGGTGAACATATCCCACAACGCGAGATAGCAGATGTGGCCGAGGTCACTGAAGTGACCGTCAGGAACAGGTGTCGCGAAATACTTGAGAATTTTGTGATTAGGCAGAAATTGAGGCCGCAATCTGGATAATAGTTGAAAAGCTTTAATCCTACTTCTGCATAATTATTACTCTATTACACGCCACGGTGAACTCTGTGATACCAGCTGTTTCCAATCAGGAAGACCAATTATTTGATCTTACATCAAACGTCTACAAGATGGTTGTGGATCACGGTGCCGATGGAGTACTCCAGAGCATTGTCTGGAAGGATCTAAATCTTTCCAGCAGAGATGGTTCAAGACTTGTCATCAGATTGGAGCGACGCGGGATGATTAGGCGAGAGAAAGTCCTTGAGGAAGGTCGCTGGACGTACAAACTGACGCCGCTTCGAGTTCCGGTTCGGATCAAATCAATAGAGGCAGTCCCCTGCATAACATGTCCTTATGAGGCAAAATGCTCGCTTACGGGAGTTGTCAGTCCTCTCTCATGTCCCTGGATCACCGATTGGGTCACGAAGGAATACCGGGAAATTATGGCATTGACCCAAAGAGTGCCCTCTTCCCAGATGCTACATCATCAGTCCGGCGTGAAACGAGTGGCCACAGCAACTGCGCGCTGAAGTCTCCTTCCAATGTTTTCTATAGTAATACGTCAATATCAATACTATTATTGCTAGTTATCTAACTTCAGATGATTCAAATTGCGACTGGAGGAGGCGAAACGCGACCAATTTAGACGAATGGCCAAGGAAGAAGGGTATCGCAGTAGAGCCGCTTACAAACTCTTACAGATAAATAGAAAATACAGGATAATTGGAGCTGGCGCGAAAGTCGTGGATATCGGCTGCGCACCGGGTGGTTGGCTTCAGGTAGCTTCTGATCTAGTGGGTGAAAGAGGACTGGTCGTGGGGGTGGACATCTCTCTGGTCAAACCTGTGGGAAGGAAGAACGTCAGGATAATTCGAGATGATATCACTTCTGAGAAATTTTTCGCTAGATTGAACGAGACGATGGGAAAAGGGAAAGCAGATTGTGTCCTAGCTGATCTTTCCCCAAAGCTTTCTGGAATCTGGGACATGGATCATTTCAAACAAATCGAACTCTGCCACAAAGTCGTCGATTTAATGCCAGAAACGCTGGCGCTTGAAGGTTCTAGCGTTGTGAAGGCGTTTCATGGATCAGAATTGAACGATTTAATCAAGAGGCTTCGAGGATCATTTGATAGAGCTGAGATTTCGAAACCTGAAGCAAGCAGAAGCGAGAGTAGCGAGATCTATCTTGTTTCAATGGGATTCAAAGGACAAGTTCCTTCAAGACAGATTGAATCTCGGCAATCGGAGCATCTGTCCGAACAGCAACAGGATGCAAGCGGGTACGACTGGCAGACCGACCGATTGACCTGAGCCCAGAAATCACATCAATTATCCTCGGCGTCCTAATTCCCATCTTGTCTGTAAGTTCTGTCAGCACATAATATGTTGGGATGTCTAGTTCCTGCTCAAATACTGGCATGTCCGATAATTTTGCACACTGGTCAATGAATAAGCTAGATTGAATCTTTCCGATCCACATAGGTCCACCAACTCGCAAATCACCGTGACAGCTGGCGCAGCGTTTCAATTCCCTGAATTGGTTCGTGGCATTCCCAGACGGAGACAACATTTCCTGCTGCGAGTGAATGCTCCTGTATCCGCATTTGAAACAGTGGAGTATGAAACCAACGCTTTGTTCATTCTTCCTCGAACCGCTGTTTCCAACTTTTACTCTCGAATACGTTCTGAAATAGTGCATATCATGATGACAAAAGAGAGGCTCAATCGAAAGCTCGAGCCGCATCGCCGTCATAGATAGCAATCCAAACAACAGTCTCATCCCAACCTCGTGAGAGTACTCGGTTCTCAATGGGAGACCCAAGTATTTGCGCTGGGCGACTTTAGGATACACGCCGCATAGAACTCCACTATCTGTCGCCGAAACTGATAGCAGACCTCCATCTTTGATCGATCGTAGAGCAGAATCGACAAATGGACTGGGAGTTCCGAACGGATCTAAATCAACCGCGTCGAATCTCTCACCGTCGTTTTCCTCGCGAACCGATAAGAACGCGTTGACTTCACTTCTTGAAAATCTGCATTTTTCTACAACATTATTGAGCACAGCAGATTTCTTTGCAAGGTCGATCGATGTTGTACTGATGTCGTTCAAAATGATCTTGGAAAAACTGTCAACTTCATTTGCCACTCTGATTCCTCTCGCTCCCGAGCCAGCCAGGGAATCAGAAAACACAAGTCCGCTTCTCTTGTCGAGGAGAGTGAACCCTGCATAGCACACCATCGAAACATTGCGTACGAATTTTCCCATGGGGTTGAAGAAGCTCGGAAACTTCGTGGGCGACTGCTGTTCCGGAACCACTAATCTAGTCTTTCCTTCAGTTATGATAGAAATCCGGATCGGAACAGACATTCAGCAAAAAAGTGCTACAAACGACTCTTAAAATAATGCTTTTGTATTGATTTGAAAACAAAGAGGGATAGTGTGCCTGGAAAGCGGATTTGGTTATTGACCGGTGAACCAGGTTCTGGGAAATCTACCGCGCTTTCACGAATAATCTTGGGTGTCCGAACCAAAGGCTTCACCGTGGGAGGAATTCTCACTAGAGAAATCCGTGTGAGGGGGGAGAGAGATGGATTCACGCTTGTCAATGTCGCCACCGAAGAGACCGAAACTCTCGCTAGGTCGACGGGAATTACAGGTCCTAG
>JAJYUX010000063.1 GCA_021792315.1 archaeon | reverse complement strand
GCGTTTGGAAACTTCGAGGGCTCTTTCCGCGTTCTGTTCTGCAAGCAGGATTGAAACTCCAATTTCGTTTATGGACTGGATGGAATCGAGCACGCGATCGAACATCACTGGAGCAAGCCCAGCAGACAACTCATCAAGCAGCATAAGTCTGGGTTTTGCCATAAGGGCGCGACCGATTGCAAGCATTTGTTGTTCCCCGCCCGAGAGGTTACCCGCAAATTGGCTTCTTCTTTCTTTGAGTACGGGAAACAATCGAAAGACCTGATCGATACGAGAACTAATGTCAGGCGCTCTAGACGGCGACCCGAGAATCAAGTTATCTTCGACTGTCATTGAAGGGAACAGTCTTCTGCCTTCTGGGACGTAAGATATTCCCTGCCTCACTCGACTGTGCGTTCTTGTCGCTTGGAGCGCCTGATTTTCAAAAATAATTTTTCCTTGTGTCGGCTTTACTATTCCCATTATGCAACGCAACAAAGTGGACTTTCCGGCGCCGTTAGAACCCACGAGCGACACTATTTCCCCTTGCTCGATTTTCAAGGAAACGTTCCAGATGACCTGAATATTCCCATACGAGGCGGATAGATCCTCTATCACAAGCGACAATGCTAACTCACTTGCTGTCGATCGGGAGCCTTTCGCTTGGCGCTGCCTCTCCCCATGTACGCTTCCACCACTTGCAGATTGTTCACTACTTCGGTAGGGGTTCCCTCTGCAAGTTTTACTCCATGATCCATTACAATCACTCTGTCGCAAAGTTGCATAATTGCAGACATGACATGTTCTATGACTAGAAGAGTAATCCCGTTTTCCTTGTTCAGTTTCTTCAGAAGCGTCATTGTATCGGAAATTTCTGTCTGGTTCAAACCTGCCATTATCTCATCCAGCATTAATATCCTTGGTTTCGAAGCTATTGTCCTGGCAAGCTCCAATCTTCGCTGTTCCGCCAGTGTGAGCTCTCCAGCGAGTGCCTCGGTCTTTCCTTCCAGGCCGACATACCTGAGCGCCTCCAAGGCGGTGGAACGCGCGCCGCCGATCGTTAAATGATGCTCTGTTCCAAAAAGAGCTCCCGTTAAGATGTTTTCAAGTACCGTCAATCGAGCAAATGGTTTCACAATCTGGAAGGTGCGAGAAATCCCAAGACGCGAAATCTGATACGGTTTTTTCCCAGATATCTTATCTCCTAGAAGCCTCACTTCACCTTTATCGGGCTTGTAAGTTCCTGATATCAGATTAAACGCGGTGGTCTTGCCGGCTCCATTAGGCCCGATTAAGCCGAGGATCTCTCCATTGTTCATGAAAAAGGAAAGGTCGTTGATGGCAAGAAGTCCTTTGAATGATTTTGAAACATGGTCTACTTCGAGTAACGACCCAGCCGAACCTTGCATTATTTCGCCGCTTCAACTCGCGGCAGTGTTGGACAGTATTAAAATATTCACCACGAAATCCATTCTTCTGCAATACAGCGTTCTAGCATATTCGCAATAGTTCCAGATCAGATAATGTAATGTAACTTTGTATGCAACGACATCTCCATGTCTGTGTTGAAAAGTTTCCCGCAATGAGGGCATTCGAACATTCCATCTGGAACTCTCGGTGCCTTTTCTATTTCTTCCATCCAAGACGGCAAATGTGAACCAGCAATTCTTGCAATCTTGAATTTGTTCTTGCCTATCTTCTCGTATTCGAAGGCGGCGCTGAGCTCAAGATTTTCCAAGATCGTCTCAAGACCTCTGTCAAAGTTCTTCGTAATTTCGTCTCGCCTGTATTTTTCCACATCCTCGTCAATCACTACTATTTCGTGTATTTTCACGAAGGTTGGAACTTCCCAGCGATTCTGAATGGCAAGTGCTATTTCGGCGAGCTGCTTTTCAGAAATATCCTTTGTTTGAAGTGTGATCAACGTCTGCCCGGCGCATTAACCGTTCACTTGCATCGTACTTTATCGTTTCCGTTCCCCCGAATACATTTTTACGCTCGCGAGCAGGCAAACTTCCGGATGGTTCCACTATGAAGACTCGCCGAAAGATTTCTCCAAGCGTTTCGTCTCTTCATAGTCAGGAGCCATTCCCCTCTGCAAGCAAGATAAGTTCCGATGTACATCTTCTCGGAGACATTTTGGGCGAAACGATAATCAGGCAAGCAGGACCGCAAATGTTCGAGCTTGAAGAGAAGCTGCGTCTTCTATCAAAAAAAGCTAGATCCAGCAATCACGCTAGTAGGGCCTCGGCTCAAAATGAGATTTCGGAACTGGTCTCGAAACTTACTCTCGATGAATGCTTGGTTATGCTGCATTCGTTCTCAACCTACTTTCAGTTGGTGAATCTCATTGAAGATAGGCACAGGGCAAGAGTCCTGAGAGAACGTGAAGTCGCAGGCGAACGACAAGGCGGCGTTAGGCATCATAGAGTACCGGAATCGGTGTACGATTTGGTCTTGACTCTGAAAGAGCACGGATATTCGCTTCAGAAGACATTGGATTTCTTCAGAACCCTTAGAATCGACCTTGTCTTTACGGCACATCCAAACGAAGCCAGAAGAAGAACCGTTCTGGAGAAAACGTATAAACTCACGAGCCTGCTTTCCGAGCTCGACCAGAGAGTTTCGCTGACTCCTTTCGAGAAATCCCAAATCATCCAAAAGATTCGTGCCCATGTGGAATCCCTCTGGCAAACAGACGAGGTGAGAAACAGGGAGCTCACAGTAATGGATGAAGTTAAGATTGGCCTGTACTACATGAAGGAGATTGTCTTTCCGCTCATTCCCGTATTCTACGATAGAATAGAGAACGCAATTGAAACTGCCTATGGTAAATCTAATTCTGTTTCTCCCTACGTTTTCTTCGGCTCCTGGAGAGGTTCAGACAGAGACGGAAATCCCAACGTGACCCCGGAGCTCACTTTGCAAACTGTGAAGATGCTCCGCGACGCGGTACTGAGACTCTACGACGAGAAATTATTCGACATGACGGACAAACTTTCAGAGTCAGTGCATATCACAGGTTTTAGCAAGGAATTGCTCGACTCCTTAGAAACGGAGAAACAACTGAGGCCGGACGTTTGGGAAGAAATCAAGGGTTCAAACCTATTCGAGCCTTACAGAAGCAAGCTGACATTCATGCACAACAGGCTAATGGCCACCCTACACGAGACAAATCAAATCAGGTACAAATCATCTCACGAGTTCGTTAATGACCTGAAGCTGATAGAGAACAGCCTAGTCGAAAACGGAGCGGAACTCACGGCGCAATCATTTGTCAAGCCACTCATCCGTCAAGTGGAGACCTTCGGATTTGAATTTGCCTCGCTTGATGTTAGACAGCATAGCGCAAAACACCAGCAAGTTGTGACCCAGTTATTGAAAGATTCAGGCTTTGCTGAAGATTATGGATCTCTACCCGAGAACAGAAAAATTGAGCTGCTCAATGAACTTATTTTGGAAAGATCGCAATTCAAAATACTGAACGGCAGATCACTCTCCGACATGGAAGCACGACAACATTACTCAACGTTTGAAATGATCAGGAAGGTTCACGATGAATATTCGCCCGACGCTATTAGGACGTACATTATTAGCATGTGCAGTGGGGCAAGCGATGTACTCGAAGTTCTCTTTCTCATGAAGCTGGCGGGGCTATACGATCCGGTCTCAAGAAAATCGAGCCTGGACATAGTCCCGCTTTTTGAGACCATCGAAGACCTGAGAAATTGCGTAGCAATAATGTCTGGGCTGCTGGATAACGAATCCTATTCTCATCAGATATTGTTTCGTGGTAATTCCCAGGAAACAATGCTTGGCTATTCAGATAGCACGAAGGACGGCGGATATCTCACTTCACGCTGGGAATTGTACAAGGCTGAAAGAGATCTGAGCAGACTATTCAATTCGAGGGGAGTACAGTTGAAGTTCTTCCACGGTAGAGGCGGATCAGTTAGCCGAGGTGGAGAACCAACCATCGACGCTATCAGAAGCGAGCCCGTTGAAACGTACTCTGGCAAAATCAAGATCACGGAACAGGGAGAGGTGATACCATCCAACTATTCCAGCGTCGAAATTGCAGTTCGTCATTTGGAGCAGATCTCCTTTGGAATGGCACTGGCGATGCTCGATCACGAGTCTGACTCTATACGCGCTGAAATCGACTGGTCCGAATACATGGAGGAAATATCTGGAGCAAACCGGGAGAAATTCACAGATTTCATTTATGAAACAAAGATGTTCAGGGATTACTTTCTAAAAGCTACGCCCATACGCGAGCTCGCTCTCCTGAAAGTGAGCTCACGGCCCGTTTCTAGAAGCGGCACGGTCGAGATAGAGGACATTAGAGCGATACCTTGGGTATTCAGCTGGACACAAAACAGGCACCTCATACCAGGTTGGTATCCTGTAGGCTACGCCCTTACTCAATTCATTGCTTCACACCGGAAGAAAGGTCTTGGAATTTTGAGACGAATGTACAATGAATGGCTGTTCTTTCGCACTGTCCTAGACAATGTGCAGATGATTCTCATCAAAACCGATCTGATGATTGCAGAGCTCTATTCTAAGCTAGAGGATGATCCAAAAGCAAGAAGTATCGTCTTCGGAGAGTTCAAGAACCAGCTGGAAACTTCAGTGAAATCCATACTCCAAGTTACCCGCCAGAGCTCTTTGCTTGAACACAACAAGTTGTTGAAGCGCTCCATAGAAGTACGCAACCCGTACATTGATCCCATGAATCACATTCAAGTGAGATTGCTGAAAGAAAACAGGACTGAAAAAGAGAGGCCAAAGGACGCGACGGGACGCGATGTGATCGACACAGCAATTCTCATGAGCATAGTTGGCATTGCTTCTGGGATGAAGAATACTGGATAGAAGTCTCAATCTTCTGACAACTCTTAAATCGGTTGCTCGTGAGATGCGGATTTACCTGAATTGCCGAGGTAGCTCAGCCTGGGAGAGCACCCGCAAGGAGGAATCCTTGGTGAAGCTGAAGACCGGGCTGTCGTGTGTTCAAGTCACACCCTCGGCACCAATTTTCTCGCTTGAATACGCCATTCTTGCTGACTAGGTCGTGCAGACTTTCTTGGCCGCTTCAGATCATTTCTTCTAATGGAAAGCAAAAGCCTGAGAGATAAAATCGTATTTGACAAAATATGTCGATTTCGGCGGCTCAACACATGTTCAAATTGTAGAACAGGTGCTGCCTTACTAATGGGAACATGTCTATGGAATATTTCTCCATCAACTCTTTAGCATGGTTCCGCGTTCAAATCTGTGACACTATATAGTGCCGCATGTAGAATGTTGAGGGCGAAAGAAAGTTGATCCATGAGGCTAACTTTGCAGTTCATCATGTCTTGGGGAACTTTGCAGGCATTCCCGATACTTTTCTAGCCGTTCTGCTTTTGTTCCTTTCTCTTGCTCTTATTTTCGCCGGAAAGAATTTGGCTAAGGCACTCGCTTTTTTGGTGACCGGAGCAGTCGTCGGGGCTATTGGTGCAATTTTCGGGACAATGTTTCTCGGAATACTTGGCACAATTCTTGGAGGAGTAGTCGGATTCCTTATTGGCGGGCTTATAGGAATCATGCTTCTTGAGGTCGGCATTGGTGTCGCACTAGGTTATTTTGGATACACCGTCGCTCACTCATATTTCGGAGGAATCACTATTCCAATTGTTATTGGAATAGCATTGTTTGTGGTTGGAATAGTCCTTGCTGACAGAATACTATCAGTTGCAACAGTAGTGCTCGGAGGTGTGCTTCTCTTCGATGTCATGCTGTCGCTTGGCTCTGGTGCAGCTCTCGCAACAGTGCTGGCTGTAGTTGTTTCATTAGCAGGACTATGGGTACAGAATCGCACGGAAGAGACTCGCAAGAGCGCACCGAAGCCAGCACCGCAAGTTCAGTGAATTGAACCTTCTACGAACGCGACCTGGCACCCTTTTTCAAACCAGTCTCGTTCCAGCAATGTGCAACACCTGTTGTGAATAATCCATCGACTTGTTCAGTATTTTCCATGTCGTTTACTAGTAGTGATGCTGTGCATAAATAGATTATAATTTTGGCGTCTTCGCACATTGGAAATCTCTTGACGCATTGGAATCCTACGACTTGCACAGTAGGCTCTTTGGAAAAGCCAAGTCATAGTGCGGGCTGCACCTGATTTAGTCTGAACGCGATTATACCGCTAGCTGTCCTTACGATTAGCAGTTATATTCTCATTTCAGCTCTTGAAAACTTTAAGCCAAAGTTTGAAGTTGCTGCGCTATACCTCAATCCTTGGAAGTGCCGTACGTGATGGTGAACGTGAAATTCAAAACGGACAATGTCGAATTGTATCCCGTTATTGCACTGTCGGCTATCAGTTCGACTATCACGCTGGAGCTGGGTGGAATGTATGCATAGTTTCCGTATTGCACCACCTTTGGATCTATAATCACAAAGTGAGTCGAGTTCACAAAAGTGCCGTTGTAGAGAAACATACTCGGAGATAGCACTATAGGCGCGTTCCCCGTATTTTCTATTGTCGCAACCAGCGAACCCTTTGCAAAGTCCCACTGCGAAAGGGCTAGACTTGCGTTTGACGTCGCCGAAAGTGCAGTTCCGACATCTGGAGTCGTGCTGCTTGCTTGGGAAGTCGTTGTCACGGTTTCCGTTACCGTACTTGCGCTTTGGACAACGGTCGTTGTGGAAGTCATTGTTGTGCTTGATGGTGAGCTCGTTCCTGTGTACAAGTAAGCGCCTATACCACCTATGATTAATCCAACTACAAGTACGCCTGCCAAAACCCCAACGGAATATGTGCGGGCCAATTCACTTTCTCCGACGTTCGAAGAAGTCGGTTATTTGAGTCTCGTCAGGGCAATTTCTAGCATATGTCGATCTAAACACTAGAAGTGTCAGTAACCGGTTCGACGTTATCGAGCAGCCTTCCAAGCAAACATACTTCAACATCAATGGGACATGAGAAGTACGCCGATGACAGACAGGACCAGACCCACTGTCGTTCGCAAATCGATGTGCTCCAAATTTCTGATTAAGAAGTACGACAGGACGAGAGTAATCATTGGGTTTGTTCCATTGATGGTTGAAACAATAGTCAGAGGAATGGTCTGTAATGAAAGATATCTGAAGAACAAGCCAAAATTTCCCAACATCGCAGCTATTATGACGAAGCCGAGACTGTACCTGTCGATTCGGAACGCTCCGCCTTCTTCCTTCGAGTACCTGTTCGAGAGATAGATGATTGGAATTACTCCAGGTATCGCGGCCAGATAAGTAATGAAAGACGCAGTTGTGGCATTCTTGAATAGAGATATCCCAATCTGCATCAAGACTTGAGACACCCCCCAGAGCAAGCCGCCGGTGATTCCGAAGAAGGTTCCTGTTTTAAGTTGCTGAGGTGTAAAGTGGCCCGCGCTAAATCCTCGAAAAGATATAAGCAAAATTCCGAACATTACGAGAGCTATTCCAGTCCCCTGAAGTAAATCAACTGTCTGATGCAGAAAGAGTATCGCTATTGCGACTGCGTATAATACTTGGCTCGACGCCATAATGTTTCCGCGATTTGCTCCAATGGTTGAGATGCATTTCCATATGCAGTAGCGCCCTAACGAGAAATTGAGTATTCCGGCGCCAGCAAATACTATGACCGCTGAGATCGGTATGCGGCTGATGTCAGTTCCATAGATTAAGAGAGGGAGTCCAAAAATAGGTATCGCAAGCAAAATAGAGATGAAAGAGGCAAACGATTCATCCATTTTGAGGAGCGATTTTCTGACTGCTAGCTTGTTTGATCCGAGCAGAAATGCAGAGCTGATCGCGAACAGTAGACCCATCTCATCCATTGTGCGCACTCAGTCTTAGGTCTATTTCCGTGCTCGGATGGTTAGAGTATGGCTACTTTGGAACTTCTTTGGGGACGACGGTCAGGGCCTCTCCGCGAATGTCCAAGAATGCCTTGCGCCCAGCCTCACCTTCAGCCTCATGAGCATGAATGTGATCCAGCTCACAGAACCTGTGCGTAGTGACGGTCAGATTGATGTTGCCAACTTTCACCGCGTGATCGGTAACAGCACCCTTGTATTCTCTTCCTTCGACGACGCAGGGTATGACATTTCCTGTTTCCGGTTTCTCGTTGAGCATACCCACCTCGTTCGCCCTAATAATCACGGAGCATTCGGAACCAGCAGAAAGGCCCACTGGAATAGTGCATTCAAGATCATATTGACCGAGTATCTTTACAACTCCTTTGCCATCCTCTCCTATAGAGACAACGATTCCATCAATCATATTGGACTTGCCAACAAAGGAAGCAACGAACTCGCTGGCAGGGTACTGATAGATGTTGTGTGGAGTGCCGACCTGAACTACCGAGCCTTGATTCATTACAACTATCTTGTCAGACAGCAGAAACGCTTCTTCTTGGTCGTGTGTGACATAAACAGAGGCGATTCCAATCCTAGAGAGCAGATTTTTCAGTTCAATCCTTGTCTTCTCACGGACTTTGGCGTCGAGGTTCGAAAGAGGCTCGTCGAGAAGCAAGACTTTGGGCTCGTATACAAGGCATCTTGCAAGAGCAACCCTCTGTTGCTGACCACCGCTAAGTTGGGCAGGGTAGCGCTGGTCATATCCTGTGAGATAGACCATATCCAGGGCACGGTTGACCCGTTTCTCAATCTCAGCTTTCGGAACGTGCCTGAGTTTCAGGGCGTACGCGACGTTGTCAAACACCTTCATGTGGGGCCACAAAGCGTAGCTCTGGAAGACCAGGCCGATATCACGCTTCTCTGGCGGAACGAAGATATGCTTCTCAGGAGACGTGACGACTTTTCCGTCTATGATTATTTCTCCGCTGTCCGGTCTTTCCAGTCCAGCGATGCATCGAAGCGTTGTTGTCTTTCCACAGCCCGACGGACCTAGGAGTGTGAGGACTTCTTGCCCGACGGTAAATGATACATTATTGACTGCTGCGGACTTTGTTCCTTTCACGAATCTCTTTGTGAGGTTTCTCACTTCAATAACTGGTGACGAAAGGTCTCTCTTTTGCTCCATTCGCATCGAAGTCAGTGTGGCCATGCTTTGTGGCACTATTTTTCTATTTTCGTATATAATAACTGTGCATGCCGCCACTCTAAAGGAATAGCCGAAATAAGCAGTCGTTTTACACGCTAGACGGAGTAAGTGTTGGATTCGTCACGACAACGTACGGCACTGTAACATTTGATGACACGACGAGAATTGCCCACATTCCTGACCCTCCATGGTCGCGAACACCACACGTCAACCAGTAGACTCCACTGCGTGCATTGTTTGTATAAACTCCTTGGGCTTCTTGGCCACCTGGAACACCAGAGAATTGGTAGTTGTCAGTCTGGTTACCAACAGCGAATAGTATATTGCCTTGCGTCCCCACATTTGCAGCAGTCGGCACATCTGTCGTATTTTGGACAATCATAACATTGTGGGGAGTCGAT
Organism: archaeon; assembly: GCA_021792315.1. The sequence continues at coordinate 372 of JAJYUX010000063.1, read as the reverse complement.
TGATTATTGTAAATTCTGAGACTGATATTCCAGTCGAGCGGAACATAAATCTTCATCGCGCCGAAATTGGTGAGATTGTAATTTTCCTCAGATGTTACGTTTCTTTGAGTGACAAAAAAGATGAAAACTGTATGATTAGAACTCGAGAATGGTAGATTGTACCTAGAGTGAATTAATGAACTCGTAGTAGAGCTACTAGTACTAGTCACGCTCGTAGATATCTGTGACCCACTTTGAGTCGTAACATTGGAAGATGAAGTCGAACTACTACTATGTGTGCTGGTGGTTGATTGTGACGACGTCGAACCTTTGTTAAACAGAAGGAAGTAAGAACCTGATGCCGCAACTATGATTATTACCACAATTATAGCA
>JAJYUX010000062.1:6293-9870 GCA_021792315.1 archaeon | reverse complement strand
CCGATCTCAAAGAAAGTAGACAGCGAAGAAGCCGAAGGAGTTTTCTTGAGTTGCACGGACCTCAAAACGATGACCGTACTTTCAAGGCTAGAAAAAGAGCTGGGAAAGCCAGTACTTAGTAGTAATGCAGCAAGTCTTTGGAGTGCGCTTCGAGCAATGAAAGTGAAGGAGAAAGTTCGAGGCTGCGGTTCGCTGCTCGCTGAGCACTAGGTTTTTTCTTCCTCAATGAGCTTCGCAAGTTTCACCTTGTCGCGCGTGTACTCTTTGTACTTTTTAATGAAGTAAGAATCGGACACGCGCGAGCTCACGACAAAGTTGAGAATTTCAATTATTGACGAATGAATCGACGCAGGTATGGCATCAACTCCCGGATCAGCAAACCCAGAAGCAGGATCGATGTACCCGAGTGATGCAGCGGTCCTGATCATTCTCAATTCTGTTTCAGGATCGTGCAAAAGCTCCTTTGCTTTGAAATGAAATGAAAGCAGTGCTTCAATAGCAGGGCCACCCCAATTCGATGTTCCAGTAACCATCAGGGAATCAGTAGCAACTGCCGCCGCTACGCCAGCGTGACAGGGGCAGCCGCAATCTGTACCCGTGGGAAGTAACCTTCGTACAGTGTCTTCGATGCATCCCATCCCAATTTCATTGCCGGCATCTCCGACGCCGATCGTAGGGATTCCAGAACTTCTAGCTACTTCGATCAGCTTGTCCACTTTTGCCGAGACAGACGAAACGTCAACACCGACTCCACTGTGGAAGACTCCGACGCGATTGGGCGAGGCCTTTTCGATCGAGATCACGGATGAAGGCTCTATTTTGCTAACAATATCCTCCGCCTCTTTTCCCGCCTGTTCTCTGTCCGTCGTGAAGCCGATTACAGAAGCTCTGCGCGGGACCTTTCCGATCTTTTCATAGTCTCGGACTCGAAATCCTATGGCTTCCAGCATTGCTTTCATCTTTGGTACTGAGGCCTTCTCGGTTACTATGATAGGAGTAAGATCAAGTGCCAAGTTAAGCGATCTCGCAAGGGTAGAACTCCCAACAGGGCCGTCGGTTTCTGCTTCAACCCATGGTGGCACGATAAAGCCTGTTGTTATCATAACCGTCTTTGATTTCTCTGCGCTGGATAGTATGCGCTCCGCAGCGTCCAGACAAAGTGGTCTTCCGAATTTTGTGCGGGCGGCTTGGTAGAGATCCAGAACGACCGGTTTTGTGGCTAGAGAGGAGCCAGAAAAAATTGGAGTGGTGATAATATGATCTATGATCTCAGCAACGTTTTGTGTTTCTTGGCTCAGCATGTTCAATTTACACTCCTAAGTAAGCTTTCTTTATCTTTTCAACAGAACCCAACTGCCCTGGTGAGCCCTCAAAGACTGTTTGCCCAACTTCCTGAACGTAGCATCTGTTAGCGATTTGCAATGCTCGCCGGACATTTTGTTCTACTAGCAAAATCGACTTTCCCGACTTGTTAAGCGCACTGATACCTGTGTAAAGGATACTCTGGGTCTTAGGATCGAGCCCTAGCGAAGGTTCATCCAGCAGCAACAATTTTGGGTCGAGCATTAGAGCGCGTCCTAAAAGTAACATCTGCCTCTCACCACCACTCAGCGAAAAGGCCTTATTCTTGAGTCGTTCTCCCAATCTTGGAAAGAGAGCGAGAACTTGCTCAATCCTCTTCTTGACTAGATTCCTGTCTCGAATGAGATATCCGCCAGCTTCTATGTTCTCATAAACCGTCATCTGAGGAAATGTGCCATTATCTTGCTGGACATACCCGATGCCTAAATTTGAAACCCTTCCAGGACTAAGCTTTGAGATATTCCTTCCGTCAAACCAGACTTCTCCATTTTTTGGTTTGATGAGCCCGATGATGGTCTTCAATAAAGTGGTCTTTCCGGCACCATTCGGGCCGATGAGTACAACGAGCTCGCCATCATTTACGGTGAGCGACATCCCGTGTAGTACCATGTAATCTCCGTAGCCAGACTCGACACTGCTGACGTGTAGTAGAGAATCGGTCTTGGCCAAGTTACTCAGTTCCCAAATAAGCTTCTATCACTACAGAGTTCTGCTGGATCTCTGAAGGGGTGCCTTCTGCTATCTTGGCTCCATTATGTAGAACGAATATTTCTTCGGCAAGGTTCATAATTACATTCATGTTGTGCTCAATTATGAAGACTCCTTTTTTTAGGTCGTGGATGTATTTGATCTGTTCAATCATCGATCTAATCATTGACGGCTCTAGGCCCGCAGTGGGTTCATCCAAAAGGAGTACTAATGGATCTAACATCAGAACACGAGCGATGTCCAGTTGTTTCTTCTGTCCGTAAGAGAGAGTGCCTGCTCGAACGTTCTTTTGCTCTTTCATGTCTACTATTTGAAGCACCTCGTCTATGCGCGATTCTGAGATGCGCTTCGGCCTTGAAACCTCTAGGTTTTCCGAAACACTAAGGCTGGAAAAGATTCTCGGAAGCTGAAAGGTACGTGCTATACCTGCTTTCGAAATTGTCACTGGATCTCTTCCAGCAATGTTTCTATCGCCAAAAAAAATCTTACCAGAATTCGGTCGAGAAAATCCCGTTATGATATTGAACAAAGTGGTCTTTCCAGATCCGTTCGGACCGATCAATCCAAATATGCCGTCTGAGGATATTTCGAGTGCGCATTCCTTTAGCGCAATCAAATCTCCAAATTTCTTCGTGATGTTCACCACTTGGAGCTTTGTCATTTGCGATACCTCACTTTGCGCACCACAAAACTCACGATCTGCATCAACCCACCTCGTAGGAAGAGCATCACTATGACCATGGTCAGCCCATAAACTATCAGAGAGTAAGGACCATACGATACTAGATAACCTGAAGGGATTTCTACAATCAACGAGCCAAGTATTGAACCAACAATAGTTCCTGGTCCACCTATTACACCCACTGCCACTCCAAGAAAGTTATTAGTGATTGAGAAGATTCCATAGTTTACGCTTGTTGAATACAGCGAATAATATGCGCCAGCAAGACCCAGGAAGAAAGAACTTGCAATGAAAACAGCCAGTTTGTATCTCGTAGTGTTTATTGCGATTGACTTTGCTGAAATCTCGTCATCTTTGATTGCTCGCAGTCGGAGTCCAAACTTCGTCCCTTTTATGAACAGTAACACGAATATTCCTGCCATGCTTACAACAAGCGCGCCGTAGTAAGCGGTATTTATCGAGACAGCAAAATACGTCATCCCATTTGAAAGTCCTTCTTCTCCGGTCTGAACCAATGCAACGTCTCCAGCTAGCAGAAGTATCGCTAGTGTAACGATTGCAAGATATGCGCCAGACATTCTCACGCTGGGTATCCACATAATTGTGCCTGATGCACCAGCTATTGACGCGCCAAGAATAAGGGCGAGTGGTGGCGAAATATCTGCGCGAGCAAAGTAGTTAAGAGCAAACGCGCCGACACCAAAAGCAACACCCGGTCCAAAATTCATCAGACCAGTAACGCCGTAGGTTAGGTCCCAGGCTGCACCAAAGAGAGCAAAAATCATTACGGTTATCATTGTGTTGAGCATGTATTGATTGCTCGAA
>JAJYUX010000062.1:0-6283 GCA_021792315.1 archaeon | reverse complement strand
TGATTGGCAACACACCAAGGACGAACAGAGCAACAACAGCGATTACAAGCTGAATATTGAATCTCTTGAAATTCATACTCTGCTTCTAGTCCCGAAGAGACCCGAAGGTCTGATTAGTATCACAATGATGATCAGGACAAGCACCATGATCTCGCTTCCAGCCGGTATGAAATACGAACCTATGGTTTCAAGAATGCCGTAGATCAATCCACCGATCATGGCACCGCTTACGCTTCCAAGACCTCCGACTATCACAACGACAAATGCAGCAATTAGTGGAGCCCATTGCGCGTCTGGATATACAAGGTAGACTGGCGTCAGTAACGCTCCAGCAAGGCCAGCATAACACGATCCGATCCCAAGAGAGATTGCTGAGATTTTTGCCGTACTCACGCCTAATACATTTGCGGCTTCCCTATTTTGGGAAACCATTCTCATCGCCTTTCCCATTTTCGATTTCCGGAGAAACAGTATTGTCAGGGCTGCAACTGCGACCCCCACGATGGATGATAGAAAAATCTGCGATTGAGTGTAAAGACTTCCAAAGATCATGGTGGATTGCAGTATCGGCTTTGTGGATATCGGATTTCCTCCCCAAACAAGAAGTGCAATTTGCCCGAGAATTATGGCCAGCCCGAAGGTGACCATCATAACACTAGTTTCATCGTAGCCTGTGGTCTGGACGAGAGTTCTGTCAATAAGCACGCCCACGACGAATATCCCAGCAACAGCGAGTATAACGTCGGCTACCGGTGGTAAACCGAGCTGCTGAGCAAAATAAAAGGTGAGATATCCTCCGAGCATATAGAGGGCTCCGTGGGATATGTTGAGGATTCCCATGACCCCCAATGCGAGCGCCAGACCAAGGCCGACTAGCCCGTAAACAAGCCCAAGCAATACTCCGTTGAAAGCAAGTTGTCCCAGAAGAGAAAGATCCACGGCGAAGCCACTCTAACCCAAGCTTACATGTGTTGTGTTTTGAGTTGAAAATTGAAAGGCCGTAGACTCAGGCCGATTTCCCAAGATTGCTTGGTATCAATCGCTCACCTTAGGTTAATTCCTCGAATTGCTTTGCACCTCTCGAAGTGGAATGCAAAGACCCTTTCCGGCTCGATTTCTATTCTTACTCGTTTCTCTGTCCCAATATCGTATCTTGTATATGAGGGCCTCAGACACGCAAATGCCTTTTCATTGAGGGCGTCGTAGACTTTTGATCTCAACTCGGCATCCTCGACAGGTTTGGCTTTTCCTTGTATCAGCACACCCCTCGAATCAAAGAATGGTTTTCCACTATTCATAGCCAGTGAAATCTTGCCATTTCGTTTGATATTCTTGATCTTCACCGACCGCGCATCCCCATCAAAGTAGATCTTGCCTCCGATTCGCACAAAGTTGGAGGGAATGTTGTGTAACTTGCCATTGATCGAGATGGTCGCAGCTCTCATGAAGAACTGGTTGTCGATGTACCGTTTCACATGGTAAACCGAAACCGGTTCCAGAGAGTCTCTGGTCCAGATCAAGCCTACCTACGCGCACTAACTGGGTGGCTGATAAGTCGAAGTGGCGAAGGAAGGCGGCCAGATGACCTGCAAGTGACCGTTTTGGAACTGGGTATACCAAAGTGTCGGCACTATCCAGTTGTGGTTTGTATCGAAAGTGACGAGTCCTGCAGAGCCCTCATAGCTTATGTGTTCCATTGCAGCGATGATCGCGCTAACGTTGCTAACAGTGTTTGCATTGATCATCGATTGAGCTAATACGTGAATTGCCGTAAATGAATTGGAAGGAAATGAGTAATATGTCTGATGCGTCGCGTTCTGGTAGGCTGAGATCAAACTAGCGCCTAATGAATTATACGGTGTTGAATTTGTTCCTGGAAACTGCTGGAATATCACTCCATTTAATACCCCTGGATGACTCGAAGCTACTGATCCCATGACGTAAGGATCGGACAAGGCGCCATTTCCTATATCAAGGAACTGGATACCTGCAGCAGAAGGATTTGCCTTCAACTGTTCCAAGAAAGTTGCTACTCCGATTCCAGTTTGTGCATCTATCACCATTGAGGGATGCTCCGAACCTATCTGGGCTGCCAGCGTTGTAAAGTCTGTTTGAGTAAGAGGAACAAACGTCGCGCCCATTACATTGATGCCCATTGAAGTTAACGTTTGATTTATCGCTGAGAATGTCTCATGAGCAAAAGACAAATCTTCCGCAACAAAATACACTGAAGTTGGTTTTGTTACGTTGTTAAAGAATTGCTGAAGATAAGTTGCATACGTACTATCCTGCAGTGTGAATCTGAAGAAATATTTGTAGTTAGCATAATCTGTGGAGACGTTATTCAGAAGCGTGTTACCAGTTGCTGTTGTGAAAAGACCTAGCACGTGATGTTGAGAGAGGAACGGCATTATTGCGATCGCATCACCAGTGTAAGATACTCCGACTATGGCACTCACGTTGTCTTGTAGCACAAGAGTCTGGGCAGCTGCTGTTGGACTCGGAATCTCATTTGCCACGAAAAGCTTCACTGGGTGGCCAAGTATTCCGCCTTGGGCGTTCAGCTGATTCACTGCGACGGTTGCCATCGCGATTGTCTCGTTGGAGAAACCAGATATTGACCCTGTAGTAGCTTCCATAACACCGATGTTGACAGGCGACAATGGCGCAGAGGTGGTGGATGTCGTCGAGCTGGATGTAGTTATTACTGGCGCGGTCGAAGTTGTGCTTGGTGGTGTGGTAGTACTTGGAGTGCTCGTCGTGGTGTTGTAATAGGAAGTATAAGCGAAGTATCCTCCGGCTGCTATGATGATTATTACGACAACGACTACTATCGCTAGAGTTGAAGTCTTCATTGAACCGCGGCGTCTTCGCGTTCTATTTATGTTTTCAGCGGATTGTCTAGCCTTACAAATTGCAGATGTAGTCAAAAGTGGCTTTAAAGTTACTCAGGTTTTTGATTACTTCTTGAAGGGCTACCACTCAGGCCAATCAGTCATTTCAACTCTTAAATGATCCTTGACGAAGTACTAGTTCGTTTCATGTCAGAGGGAAGAAACTATGCCTCAATTGGACTAGAGCATGCAGAAGTGCTAGAACTGATCGACTCTGAAGTTTGGCTTCGAATGGCCAGCATCGATCATCAGGGACAGATATGGAATATCCCGACACATTATGTAAGAATTGGAAATACTATCTATTTTGACGAAGAACCCGATTCTATCTTGATCAACAATCTAGAGACTTCACCTAGTGTCAATGCAGTCGTGGACACGGGGTACTCTTACGATGACGTAAAGGGAGTAATCTTACCTGGTACTGTCTCAACAGTCGATGACCGTGAGGTTGAAGATCTGGTTGCTCTAGAGATCAAGAAGAAGTACACCTCGCTCACTGGAAGGCCGCCGTTGCAAGATTTCAAAGAGCGAGTCATTCTAAAGTTCGAGCTGCCAGAGTGTCCTGAATCGTTGAGCTGGCACTACGGAAAGAAGCACTTCTAACAAGGAACCAATACGCGTATTTTGTTGGCATCGACTAAATTTAACTTGACATTCCACGCAACTAAGGATTGGTCTGGGCGAAAGGAAACACCGGAAAACTTTGGCAGTATTCCTCATGCAGAATTCGCATCAATATTTGAAAGAGGAAATAATAGAAAAATGAATCAAGTCGAACATTAAATTGCAACTCGAAGGCGAATACTGAAATCAAACCCAAAGCACTTGCCAGTATGTTGAGATAATCATGAAATGCCGAATCCGTACTCTGCGAGCCAGCAGATGGGAAAAGAGACAGACGCGAGAAGAGAATTACCATTGTTGCGAAATGCTCGACGACCGACGAGGAAATCTTGTTCGAGGCGGCTCCATTGGGGAGGGCTACCTACCTTGCCGTGAAGCGGCTGGAATATTCAGGGAAAATCTAGAACGAACCAGTTCGAGTATGCTGCCATTGTTATGGCTCGCGAAGCTCGGCTTCCTAGCCCCAGTTACCAGTCAGTAACTGAAATTTGCATTACTTCAATCACATATAGCTCTCCTCAGTTACCACTCTGTAACTACGAAATCACAAATTCGCGCTTTTGCGATAGAAGAGCTTGAAGTTCAGGCCAGTGTCGTGAACATGTATCGGATTCCGCTATGCATCGTGAAAGACCATAGTCGAAATTTGCGTTCAAACCTTTGAACAGGCACGAAACATGACTGAACAAGGTGTTCTATTGCTCTGTTTCTAATACAGTCCACTGCATTGCACCTTACGAAGATGACATGACACCCAAACGAAGCGTCATAATATCGGGAGCCATCGCGGCTATAGTCGCACTTGGCCTCGTAACAGGAGCAGTATTCAGTCCAGGATTTCTAGGAACGCAGATAACAAAGTCGCAGGCAAGCACAGGGACTTTGTCGGTTCTGCTGACAGATCCCCCTACAGTGCCAAATGGCGTGAGCGCTGTCTACGCGACATACAACGACATCGGAGTTCACGTATCGGATGCTGGTAACCAGTCAGGCTGGTACAACGTCAAGGCTTCAGGCATAATCAACCTGATGAGCGTGATTAACGTGAGCCAGACAATAGCGACTGGAAACATACCAAGCGGGACATACAACGCACTTAGATTCAACATCACTTCGGCGCAGGTCACATACAACGGTGCAAACTACACCGCACTCTTCGTCGAGGACACTACCGGGGCAACCAGTCTCACAGTCCCTATCATCGGCGGCCTATCGATACAGAGCGGCGGCAGTGCAGCTGCAGTAATCGACCTGACACCCACTGTTCTGATGCTAGGAAACTCCACAAACCCGACATTCGCATTCATCGGGGCAGCCAAAGCATACTCAATGCCTGCTCAATCCATCTCTCACGGAGATTTCAGAGTCGGCCACAGGGACGATCTGAGAAGCGCCGGCTGGTGGGAGGAGATCCAGCACAGCTCTCATTTCCAGATAAGCGCAGCATCGCTATCGGGCAATTCGCTCTCGGTAACAGTTCAAAACACGGGAAACACTTCACTTGTGTTCAGGATGGTTGGAGTAACCTCCACCACTTCGCAATCTGGCGGTGACGGCAGGTGGATGTCTTCCGATGCATCGATAGCAGCAACATCAGCATTCTTCGTTGTGGAGCAAAACCAGTCGCTCGTATTCATCAACGGAACTTCGAGGTTTGGAATGCTCCGGACGGTAGCGGCTGGTGGATACCTAGTTGCGCCTAACTCAAGCGCAACCTTCACCTACAGCGGTCCGATATCGATTGGGGTGCTAGCTCACTTCCAGTTCGGACAAGACCACGGAGATTTGCAGGTTTCGCAAAACGCACAGTCGATTGTTTCTGGACAGCGCTACGTGGTCACAGTTCAGGCAAGCGGGCTGCTAGCGCAGACGGCGGTCGTAGCATCTTAAAGTGGAAGACAAGCGTCTTCCATCCTTTTTTCTTTTTTTACTGAGACGGTTCTGAATTATTTTCCTGCGCATCCATGCTAGCCGATGCTTCTACTTCCTTGCTTTCTCCAAGTAGCGCAAGCACTCTGTCCCAATACTCCCTTGGAGTGTCCTTGTCGAGCTTGATTTCAATATTTGCATGTATGGCCGGCTGGAAATCTGCTTCTGCCAGAATCTTTGAATTCTTTCTGGGGGATAACTTCACTTCTCTGGCAGGAGCTCTAGCTATTCTCTCCTGAGCTCTTGTGACGGAAGCAGCCTGAACAGCACAGCCATTTGACGCGCTCGAAGTTATCTTCTCAGTCATGAAAGATGATAGTTCCTGAGAGATTCCTATGCTTGCCTTGTCAACTAGGTACAGGAAAAATTTTGCAGCGTTGACCGCCTTGTCCCTTGTGAAGGCGTACTTTCTGATGAAAAAGTTGATCAGATCATCGGGTACCGCTCTATCTAGCTTCAGCTCTGCAAAGAGATCCTGATAGGATTCGCGAGCAATGTCTTGGAAACCCCTCTTTTGCTCCTCGCCGACCATGTTGAGCTTGGGTAGTAGTTGCGTTGGTTTCCCTTGTTCGTCAATTACATGAAGGAACTTTAGCTGAGCAAGTAGCTTCCCTTCGTTGCTTGGCGCAATCTGGCTCAAAAAGGCAGAGTCTATGACCGAGGGGTTTTGCCTCTGGATCACAGAAAGGAACCTCTCAAACCAGAACCTCGAAGTGTTTCGTGCTGGAGGATTTCTCTTGCCTGATGTTGCGGGCTTACTCGGCCTTTCTTCGAGGAGCGTCTGCTCTTCTTCTCTTACTTCTTCCATCTGGGTTACACTCATGCGCTAGAAC
>JAJYUX010000061.1 GCA_021792315.1 archaeon | reverse complement strand
TCTCCAATAAAGGAGTACCGAAACAGCTTTGATGAAGCTGTGCAGCTGACTCTCCATTGAGAGAGGTGTTGCACGGCGGAGGGGCTGTAGGGAAGCAAACAAGTTGGCTTATTCGAAGTGAGAAGACGCAATCTTGTCTCATCCACAGTTCACAAACATTGGCAGAAAGGGAGAGTGCGTAAGCAAATGACAGTGCAGGAAAGGCGAACCGCTACGAGGAGTCCTTGGGTGAGGTATTGATTTCTGGTGGAGCATGTTAACCAAATGGATGTAGGTTCATTTTCAGACAATCGTTCAAAGCCCTAAGTTCATTTGCTTTATGCACCGAAATTGAAAATTATGATTAGCTGTAGAGTGCCACAATTAATGTCCATGTTTGTTGACAGAGTTCAAGTCCATCTCCGTACCATGTTTTTGGATCCTTTGTTGAATAGCGCCTTGTCACTATAGATTTCAGCAGGAGTCTTCCAGCCAAGAGCTTGACTCTTTCTCCAGAAGTTGTATTTTCTATCGAACTTTCGAAGCTCTCTTTTGAAATGCGAAAGAGAAGTGAACCTGACCTGTGTTACGAGCTCCCTGTAAAGGACCTTGTGGTAGCTCTCAATCTTTCCGCGTCCTCTAGGATGATACGGCTTGCCATAGATCGGCTTGATGCGATGCTTCGCCAGTTCTGCCTTGAACTCAGCTGCGGTGAACTGCTTTGCGTTGTCGAGATAGACTTCCCTCGGGATTCTACCCTTGAACAAAGCGCGGTGCAGGGCATCAATTGCTTCATCAGATCCCTTGTGAAGATAAGCTTCTGATTTGATCCGGTATCTCGAACAGTCATCTGTGAATCCCGTGACATAGACCTTCCCCACGCTCGAAATGCGGAACTGGAACGAGTCCCCTTGCCACATCGAGTCAACATGCTTTCGCTGGAATCGTTTCACCGGAGGCTGAGGTTTTGGCTTGATCCTGACAAGCATCTGGTGGCGTTTGATGACACGGTGGACTGTTCTCCAGTGACATGGCAGATCATATTGATGCTTTATTCTCCTGGCTCCCCAAGAAGGATGCCTCTGCTTTGAGCGCTACGATCTTCTGTTCCAGCTTGTCTGCAATCGAATGCTTCGAATGTCTTGGTCCTGGTTTCTTTGGTGCAAGTCCCTGAGTGCCATAGCGCCTGTATGCTCCGACCCATCTTGTGAGCGTTCTTCGAGATATGTCGTAGCTTGTGCAGATATCGTTTGCTTGCTTTATCCGTTCAACGTAGAAAAGAACCGCTTTTGTCCGGGTGTCGATTGTTGCTCTGACCATGCGCCATGGTCGGTAGCTGCATGGTCAAAGAAAGATGGACATCAACTGTGGCACGCTTTATGGACATTAACTCTGTCACCCTACAATTAGCAATCATTCAGAGAGCAGTTGGAAAACGAATTTCAGATGAAGACTATATCTTCTGATGCGCGCACAGAAAATCAATCGCAAGGCGTTTCTTCATCACAATAGCTCAACGACAACTAGCCGATTCGTTCCTTTCTTGTGGTCAAAGTCGACCCTTACTGGCGAACAGTGAACAAATAGAATTTGAACTGTATCAACACTTCTACTTCAGAGAACCGCCGATCAAGTTCACAATAGGGATTCTTCAGGCAATCGACTAACTTCTGTTCTCTTCCACCGCCTCAATTTCAACCCTGTTCTTATCCTTGATTTCGAAAGTAACCCTCTCAGGCTCGCCCAATGCTTCCATTACAGGCCCTGGAATTGTTACTACATGGTATCCCCTACTCTTATGTGAAATGACTCTCACGGTAAACTCCTTCGACCCTTCCTTCCATCTAACCATGTACCTTGCAGGGATGGAGTTCATTTAAGGAATAGATTATCCACATGAATGCGGATGGATCTTCAATTCAGATCAAATTTTTTTGATCGATTTTGCGACGCCTTGGCCTTCGATTGATGTATCGCTCTTACATTAATTGATCGATATCATCCACCAACAAATTCGAATGAACCCACTTGTTGATCGAGGATTTCGGTTTATCGATTCAATCAAACGATCCATCAATCGCTCAATGGATTCGCTTCCGTAGATTCGATCTTTTTCGGGGCGAAATCAATCCATCCGCGAAGGCGGCAAAGGGAGCGCTTTTTTCACAAGTCTAATTGGCTTCGTGAATCTTGGCGCTGATTCGGAACCCAAGATTAACGCTCATATAGACACACGACTCTGGGGATTTCGGTGCACCTAGAATTTTCGCCCTGTTTCACTTTCTGATAGCCCCAAAACAAAGAGTACCCTACCAAATGCAGTATAGAATTCCTACTCCGTATCACTGATTCATAAACGATTTGCGGGGCGTCCGGGAGATATTTCTATACAAAAAATGAATGAGCGAAAGAGTGCGATTTCAGTAACTGCGGGCGTGATTATTTTGCTTGCTTCCGTAGCAGGAGTGCTCGGGGTATTTTTTGTTAGCAATGTCGTCTCATGCTTCTCCTGCGGCGCACCGAATTATTCAGAACCCTCTATTACCGGTGAAAGCTTCAATGCCACTTCGAACACATTCAAGTTCACTGTCCACAATGCAACCCCACATTCAGCGATGATTTCCCTCGTCGAGGTAGATCAACTTCCCTGTAATGGCAACCTGCCAATTATCGACAAGGGTGCGACTGTATCGTCATCGTGCATCATTACAGGAGCGAGTATCGACAAGGGACAAAACGTAAGCTATGTTTTGAATTTCGCCAATGAGCTTTCTGATTCGGGCGTGGTTACGGCACAATAGAAATGAGACGTGACAAAGGTTTCACGAAGCACATTGCAAGCGAACTCAACAAGTCCATCAATATCTCCGACTAGGCTTCTTGTGGGTACTGATCCACAGGGACTAGGGTCCGCATGAAACAGAAATCGGTCAATTATGAGTCATTGAGACTCTATGACAAAAAATGAAGCGGCTCTTTTAGCATCTTCGTGTAGCTGAACCGGATTTGGCAATTCCCGTTCCGGATGCATCACTCCTTTTTTCCGGACATAGTCAATGATTAGATCAATTGCATATAGGGTTCCCAGAAATATGACTAACCAAAACAGAAAGTCAAGAAAGAAAACAGTTGGATAATAGGCAATTATGGGCCGGCACGGGGCAGGACGTAAAGGGCAGAGGGAGTCAAACACTCTTCGATATGCGATCGGATAATTTGCTAGGGAAGTTACAAGTACGGAGATAATCGAGGAGATTATCAGGTTTGTACTTCTAACTTTCATCATCTTCTATTCTAGTAAAGAACTGAAGGATATGAATCTGTCTTTTAGAACAGTCGATCCATGGCAATTTCCTATGAGAGTCGATGTTCGTATAGTTCCTCACCTTTCAGGACATACTCTAAGGATTACTCACTGCTCCGGTAAATCATCTGTTGGTAAGAATGTTTTTCAATATGTGCTCTGATAGTTTTAGCTAGATCGTTTAAACCCAATTTTTTAGGTTATTTTCTTGAGCCAGGGAATAGTTCTATTCTTTCTTGGTTATCAGGATTCCAGATACCTCGCCTTTTCGGTATTTTATTGCCTTAATTTCCACGGTTTCTCCGGGGGAGAGGGGAAATTGACTATCTTTCGCCATTCTTGAGGGGATGTAAACTCGCAAGCCGCCCACCGTACCTACAGTATCAACTCGGCTTTCGGTTTCAAGCTTAGGAATTGGAATAATCTCTATCGCTGACGCTTGCAATTCTGCTGTTTTTGGTTGTTGTTCATGTTGCTTCGGGACTGTTGTGCTTCTTTGCAATCTATATCATCCAACCATTATAGAAAGTCCATCCTTATAAGTATTGCCAATTTACTTGGCAAGGTTATTGGCAAGGATTGAAGTACCGTCACGCAAGCACCGAATTGAGGACAATAAGAAATTCTGTAACAACCAAGAGACACAAACCAATCACGAGTGGTTCATTCTTGTAAAACTTTCCAATGTCAGTTACGCTCCGATACTTATGGTCTCTGTATCTAACAAGCCCGAAGCTCATTCCCAATACATAGAGTAGAATGAAAACTACTCCGTCAATGCCTATGGTAGATTCAGAAAGCAGAACCGCTGCAATCAAACTAGTAAGACCGGCAAACTGAAAATCAAGACCGATGTCAGCTAACCATTTGTATCTTTCAAGTTTGTAGTCAACCTCCTTGCTGCCGCCGTACTGTGTTGAATCTGGCTTGGAAGCGTACATTGAAAGAGCCGCGATGAGCACAGGAACAGCTGTGACGAAGACCAGATTTATGTTAAGCATACGCTAGCAAATCTGGCTCACATTTCAGTAGATATTTGACTCTTGCTACGCTAACATCAGAATCCACGTTACGTACTGCAAGCTCGACGGAACAGTTCCAATTTCGAGGAACGATTAGAGTTACCCAAAACACGACTTGATCTGGAGTCGAGCGAACTTTCTAGCCGTTAATTCTTAGATCTTCTGTGCCATAAACCATGTAGCCGTTTCAGCACATGATTCAGCTGGTTATTTGGTATGATTTTCTTTACCACCCAGAAAATTCACCAGAACAAGCAAGAGGATTATTTGAACTAGCTGACCGCAGGTGATCAAGTGACGGAGGAGTGCATCCATGAAACCCAGAATAACTGTTTTGGCGATTGGTGGGAACGACCCGGAGGAATCCATGAGATTCTGCAAAGCTCTTGGTCTCCAAACTGAGGGGATTATTGGAAAGGAGCTTGAACGAGGGGCAGTGGCCTTGTTCAATCTGAAAGGCGGGCGCCCATTCTAGCTCTCTATCCAAGAAATGATATTGCGTGGGATGCAAAGATTCCCTTAGGGCCGACGAGCGCGACCGAATTTGCCATTGGGCACAACGTAAACACAAAGGAAGAAGTTGATCTTGTGAAGAGACAAGCGGAAAGCACGGGACCCAAAGTAATCAACAAGCCTGCCCAAAACACATTCTGGGGAGGATACGCCGGTACTTTCAAGATCCCAATGGACACTTGTGGGAAGCTGCTTGGAATCCTCTGTTTCTGGTTGAAGAATAACCAAGAAATTAGTGCTAATTACGATTGAGCTTAATCTAGGGCACCAAGAATTTCGTTCTAGTAGCAGATAGTCTAACCTTTCAAAATTCCAAACAAATCTTCATTCGAAATCAAACATCACATCAATCATGCCTTGAAACGAATCATACTTTCACAAGTACACTAGTTTCATTGTCTGCAGTTAGTGAAAATACTGCATTTGCAGATGTTCCGTTGTAATACGCCACTGCTGAGTAGCTACCTGGCATCATTGTATATCCTGAGCTGAAGATTCCAGCGCCATTTACTGCCAGATTTCTTGCGTAACCATTTGGTCCGTAGAGAGTGAAATTCGCATGAGCAGCAGGTAAGCCATTGAACAAGACTCCCATGTTCAATTCTGCCATGGGTGTCAAGGTAATCGCTGTCTGACCGCAACTTGACACATTGACAAGTTCAGTAGAATAAACGGAAGATCCAACGTAAGCAATCACGTTGTATGTTCCTGTAGGAAGAATGAATCCCGTATTGAACAATCCAGAAGTTGTAGTTTGTGTAAAAATCGCTTGTCCATTATGAAACACTGAAACGTTTGCGGTCATTGGGAGATTGCCATCTCGATTCAAGACTTGTCCATTGATCTCGCCCATGCCATTGCACGTTGCAACATTCAAATCAAATGTAGTGGAGTTGGTTATTGGCGGAATATAGTAACCAGTAACAGCTCCTCGTTCAATTATATTCACTTTGTATGTTCCTGGGGCGACACTAGAACTCAAAGTTAGATTAATGATAGAAAATTGGGAGTGAGTGTGATTTGGAACAATCGTTGCTGACACACCAGAAGGTAGTCCTGTAACAGACATATCAACAGTAGGAGGCTGATTTGTATCGCAACTAAACGCATATTCTCCGGTATTTGGATAAATCAAGGTGCAACCGAGAAGATGGATTGGAATTAAGATGCTGGAACCTGTCATTGAAGAATAGCTCTGACTTGGTACGGATACATTCAACTGATACAACGGATATGATGCGTTGAAAACAGCGATGGGCATGTCATAGAACAGAGTCGTGCCATCTATGCCTTGGACACTGAAACTCGCATTGTAATCGCCTGGTGTAGAACCTCCAGTCCATTTGAAAGTCGCGACACCGTTGTTATTTGTGGATGCTTGGAACGTTATAGTTCCAGAATTTGCAGAAGCAAAAATCGGCCAGTTCCTAACAGGCGTACCATCGGGCCAGTATATTTCAAAATGTAGATTCACGCTATTTCCTGGAGTTATGCCTTGTCCGAATCCTGCAGGACCATAAGCAAAGAATGTTGGATAATATCGTTCGTAGAAATTATCAACGGTATTCCCATTAATGCAAACGGGAGTTGACTCTGCTTCAAGATTGTAACCGTGTCTGTAAGCAGTAATATTGTAGCAACCTGGTTGAAGCTGAGATGGCGACGAGTACAATCCGTTGGTGTCACTTGTTGCCTTGAATACGAGATTGCCATCTTGCGTTACGTTGATTGTCGCACCATTTATCGGGATACCAGTAATGTTTGAACCATATGTGTGATAAAATTCGACCTTCCCTTGCAACAATCCTGGCTTGGGCGGATTGAATGGAGTGTATATTGCCTCGGCTTGAGTGGGACCAACCACTTGGAATGTAGCGTTGGAAGAATGAAAAATCTGCTGGTACGTGTTGTTACCTATTTCAGAATTTACTATCCACTGCACAAATGCGTACGATCCAGTGGCGTTCGTAATCACAGCTGGTGTGCTCAATGTAAGCGGTTCAAGTAATGCTGTGTAATTGTACTCAGACCCAAGTGTTGCATCTATGCCCTCTATGTTAGAATAGGCCGTGACGAGTGCATAAATTCCCAAGGGGAAGTTGATCGTGGATGAACACTGGTCGTATTGACAAGGTTGCACATTGGACAGAGGAGTTGAATACAGAACCACGCCTGCTTGCATGAGCTCTTGCAAGGTGGTATGATTAGTTGGGGCATAATACTGCTGGGCGAATTGAGCCCAGAAGTTCTCACCTGCAAGATATCCTGGTCCATATGTCGTGCTGTAGCCAGAAACAATGTTTCCTTTGACTCCAACACAATGAATTAGGAATGAACAATCCGCGTTGTCTAGGTTTACCTGTGGTGATTGGGTGTTTCCCTGACTGAAACTGAATACTGGAATTGCAGTGTAAACACCGTAACATATTCCAGGCTCCTCGGAGATGAAGCACATGTGTGCGCTATATGGTAGCTGATAGCCTGAACCATTCCATGCGAAGGCGAATTCTACTGTAACGCCGTGCTCTTTTATGCTCCAAGGTGCTCTGTACGCAACATTTGCAAAATTCAGATAGTATGAATAAACAGTTGAAGAATTGAAGTAGGGATCTGTCGGGTTCAACGGATAGCCTTGATACTGGGCGTCAAGAATAGGATCTCCCGAGCTTCCATTCGTTGGAGACGCGTACACAAATTCACTATGGGGGAGCGATACGGGTTGTTGCACAAAGAAGGAATTTAATGCACTTGGAAGACTAGCTGCACTATATCCTGCAAGCACAAAAACAGTCTGTCCCGCAGCCCAGATGCCAGTAAACGATAGTGTGATCCCACCTATGTTGAATGAATCTGCTAACATGGATCCGTTGAAAAATGGACTCGCCAGTTGTGCATAGGAAGAATCTGATTGATTGTCAATCACAATTGTGATGAATGACGCAGATTTCACCGATGAAAAATTAGCTGGTGTTGCGTATCTGAATGTGTAGTGTTGTTTGACTAGTTGGACAAATTGTGGATCATTTGATAGTACGGAACTAGGTGATGCAATCACAAATGTGGCAGATCCAATGTGTGCGTACGGATTGAGTGGTCCCTGACACTTGGTGTAAACTTGGATGCCATAATTCAGAAGAGAATTGCTCGGAGACTTCAAACCTTGATAGTTGTATGTCGTTTGCGTTTCATTGCTCGATGCAGCGCACGATATAGAATTTGGAATTAGGGTTTGTGATATTATCTGAAATGGTATGGTTGGAATGATGAAGAAAGCTAGGATTGAAAATACGATTACAAATGTCGTGGCAATTGTTAACTTCTTTCTTCGCATTAGCTGGTCGTTTGACTGCTGAATTATTATGAGACCATTTAAGGCATTCCACACTAAACGGAGAAATTGCCGGCGGTCCGATGAGCAATCTCCCCTTTCTATTTCTCAGACCGTTGGAGCAATTTATAAACAACCAACCGAGGACTATTGGGAGGATAAGCAATGTATTGCATGAAGTGTGGTACTCAATTACCAGACGACGCGGCATTCTGCGTAAAGTGCGGCACCCCCACGAAATCAGGTTCTGCCACCACGCCTGCGGCAGGAAGCGCGGCGGTGCCTAGTTCCACACACGAGAAGATTTCTGGCTCTCAAGGAAACATCTATCAGCTGAAATGTCCCGGTTGCGGAGCTCCTATGACTCCCAAATTCGGCGAGATGGTGATCACTTGCGAATACTGCGGCGGAAGCACTTCCATGGGCAATGAGGGCTGGAAGACAGTCCAGAAACATACAATGCTGACATTGAGGCTCGCGGATCAAAATCAGGTGATTCGTAAAGTCGGAGAAGTGATGAACCAGGGAATGTTTCACAAGCACAGGCAGGAAAAATCCAAGCTCGAAGAAATATCACTCAGCGTGGTCCCATACTGGCTGATTCCTTCCTCCGCATCCTCAACGGTAACTTTCATGTGGGGAGAAACCGGGGGGACCCAATTCGGCAGCGGCAATCAGACCTTCAACGTCGGTGGAGGTCAGATCATAAACAGGACCCAAGAGGTTGACAACAATTACGATTTCCCTGTAGTTGCAGTTAAGGCGATGAAGGATCACCAGCCAAAGGACTACCAGTTCGTCTTGAACGAAAGAACACTTTTCGACTCTTCGAAACTACCCAAGGGGCTAAAGGTGCTAAACGGGGACGTGGGCGAGGAGCAGGCAAAGCTTGAGGCAAAGACACTGGTCAAACAGTTGCAGTACCAGAAGGCTCACGACCTGCACAAGCACCACACCATAGAGAAGATAGATACAAATGTGGAAGTTGCCGAGGGCGAACTCCTACACGCGCCCATATGGTACGTGAGATACGACCACGAAGGCAAGAAGATCATACTAACTGTCGATGCAAACTCGGGCGGAGTGATGAGTAGCAGCGGCCTCTGAATAGCGTATCTTGCAAGCTCGATGTTTGCTTGCCAATGGCACTCACTTCTGAATTGATTTCGCTTCTGCTTCCTTCAATGCGTGTTCAAAGTTCTCCGCATCGTGAGAGAGGTCGAATTCTCTCCTCAATTCCATAACAATGCCCTTTTCAATCGTTTTTGCGCCAGTCCCGAGCATCGCCTCAAGTGCTTTTATGAACTGGCCGGACTTTCTCGGAATCTCTTCTCGTTTCAGATGCTGGCTGTTTGCTATGTGCCAATAGATAGCCTGTCTCGCACTTTCTCCCACTGGTGCCATCCCTTTGTCAACGCACTCCAAAACTTTTTGATGAAAAGTTCCGTCAGTCATAGTAAAATCTCCTGCCGGGAAGGTCATGCTACTGGAGTCAAGCAAACAAGCGGATATCCGTGACTGTAATCGTATTCCACATGATGAATTCTTGAAGGAGGCTTCACGGAATAAATCACGAGCGCGCCGTCTATCTCGTCCAGCTTCAGGTATGTGTCGACAATGTCTGCAAGCATGTCTTTCGTCTTGGTAGAGTGCTTTGCTATCATAATCGAGACATCTCCGCCCAGTGCAGTCACCGCCGCGCCACGTTGATAGTACTGACCAAGAACTTCTTCCCCGAATATTGCTTCCAGGGCATCGACGCCCACCCCAAAGAGGAATGGTCTTCTTTGCGAATCGCCCCCCTGAAGAAGTCTGACGCTTTCAACCTCCTTGAAGAACATCTCGAATGTTTTAGACATGGAACTGGGATCCAATTTGAAAAAGCATCGGTCGTCTGACGTTGTTTCGCCAAAGTGCCCGATCCTCAAACTGCTTTCAACAACCTGTTTGGGCACATGTCGCAAGCGGGACTCTTTCACGCTCTCTGGAAGCAGTCCAGACGTAGGGACCAGGGCGTTGCAACCGCCGTTCATCAAAAAGTTGCACGAAATGGAGTGCACGAGAGGCAGGTGCCATTCGCTCGGCATGTACTTTCCCAGTTCGAGCAGCATCCTTCCTCCCCTCTTCATTCCCCCGCC
>JAJYUX010000060.1 GCA_021792315.1 archaeon | reverse complement strand
ATGGAATTCAAGGACCTAGTTATGATGTTAGCTCAATCCCCGGCACAAGGTTGATTTTCTATGAGGATGGCGAACAACACGAATTTCGAGCGAATGTACTCAAGGTACTTTCTGGAGGGTATGTTGCTCTTGACTCTACCGCTTTCTACGCGCGAGCAGGAGGGCAGGAACCAGACCACGGAACACTTGATGATCTTGCTGTTGATGACGTAATCAAGGTAGGAAATGTCATCTTGCACCATGTCAATAATTTTAGCAAGCTAACTATCGGTGATTCTGTGATTGGAATTGTCGACTCGAAGCGAAGATCCCTCATTACGCGACATCATACAGCAACACACATAATCAACGGCGCCTCTAGAAAAGTACTCGGACCATGGGTCTGGCAACACTCAGCATTCAAAGACATAGACATGGGCAGACTGGACATCACTCACTTTGCTCATTTGTCTAGAGACCAAATTCTGGAGATTGAACGAGTTGCTAATGCTATCGTAAGGAAGAATCTTCCCGTAACCATAGCCTGGTTTCCTAGAAGCGTTGCGGAACAGAAGTATGGTTTCCGATTGTATCAGGGGGGAGCCGCTCCGGTCAAGGATCTACGTATTGTGAATATCGAAGGCTTTGATGTCGAAGCTTGCGGAGGAACACATGTAAGACGAACGGGTGAGGTCGGCTTGATCAAGATTATCAAGTCGGAGCGAGTCCAAGATGGGGTTGAACGGCTGGAATATGTGGCTGGGGAAGTGGCGATCAGCTACATAGAGAAACAGGAATCAATTCTCTTGGAATCTTCGGGAAAACTGGAGACGCCATTGGAAAAACTGTCTGCCTCCATATCCAACCTCAAGGTGGACACTGAGCATGCCAGAAAGATCGCTAAGCAACTCGCAAAAAGGTTATCGGATTTCGTAATTGCGGGAGCACCCGGAGCAAGCCAGGAGGTGAGTGGGATAAAGCTATACTCGTCAATTTACGAAGAGGGTCTCGATTCAGAGTACCACCTCATAGTGGGAGACAAGTTGTCCAAAACCAACCCTGAAATGGTTTACGTTGCGATATTCAAAGAAAATTCTCGATCAAGGATTATAGTATTCTCTGGCGACTCGGCACAAAAGCGGGGCGCAAGAGCGGGACCACTTGTGCGCGAAATCGCGAAATCAATCGGGGGCTCAGGTGGAGGAGATTCAAGATTCGCTCAGGGTGGTGCGGACAGTGAACCCGAGCAAATTCCAGACCTGCGAGCAATCCTTCTAAATGCCATAGGTTCAAGATAAGAAGATCGATAACACCTTTACGTGAATGCAAATGGATCAGAACATCGAAGACAAGTGGAGGGAGATTTGGGAAAAAAATAGAGTGTTCGAATCAGATCCCGATCCAAAGAAGGACAAGAAACTAGTTACTTTTCCATTTCCGTACATGAACGGACCTCTTCACATTGGACACGCATTCACTTCAGTGAGAGTCGACGTTTATGCGCGCTACAAGAGAATGCAAGGGTACAATGTTCTCTTCCCTTGGGCATGGCACTGGACTGGTCAACCGATAGTTGCGGCGGCAGAGCGTCTCTCAAGGGGCGACAAGGCCATGATGAAAGAATTTGTCGAGATCGATGGAATCTCCCCTCAGGAAATCCAGAAATTCTACGACCCAAAGTACATGGCTCAGTATTACACAGATTCCGGAAGGGGCGCTCTGAAGAAACTGGGGCTTTCGATTGACTGGCGCCGAGAGTTTCATACAACTGACTTGGAACCTTCCTTCAACAAATTCGTGATTTGGCAATACAACAAACTTCGCGCGAAAGGGTATGTTACGCAGGGTACTCATCCGGTTGTATGGTGTCCCCGTGATCAGAGCCCAACTGGAGATCACGACAGGGTTCAGGGCGAAGGGGTTGCTTGGGAAGAGTACATCCTCATTCTATTCGAGCTCGACGGCGAAAAAGTCTATCTCCCAGCGGCGACATTCCGCCCTGAGACGATTTATGGAGTGACGAACCTATGGATCAATCCAGACGCCAGCTATTCCCAGATCAACGTGGATGACAAGTATCAATGGATTGTGAGCGATGAAGCTGTAAGGAAGTTGAAAGAGCAGCTCAGAAATGTCACCGTAATCAAATCAATTAATGGGAGCGAACTTATCGGGCGAAGAGTGGCCAATCCGATCAGGAAGGAGGATTTGCTTCCAATACTCCCAGCGTCTTTTGTCGATCCAAACAACGGGAGCGGTGTTGTCTACAGCGTCCCGGCGCACGCTCCAATGGACTATATCGCATTACGAGATCTTCAAACTGATCTTCGGCGGCAAGCACTTTTTGGGCTTGATTCGATTGCCATAAACTCAATTCGCCCAATTTCTCTAATTACTGTCGAAGGAATGGGGGAATTCCCGGCGAAGAGAATAGTAGATGAGATGAAAATCAAGGATCAGAATGACCCAACGATTGCCAATGCCACCGCCGAAGTTTACAAGAAGGAGTTCCATCAAGGAGTTCTCGGCGACATTGCTGGAAAATTCAAGGGAAAGAAAGTGGCCGAGGCAAAACCATTGATTATCGAAGAGTTAAGGAGATCTCGCCTCGCTAGTTCCATGTACGACCTGCCGGACAAAGTGGTGTGTAGATGCATGACAGAGTGCATCGTAAAGGTTCTCGAAGACCAGTGGTTTCTGAAATACTCAGACGCTGAGTGGAAAAAATCTGCACACGAGTGCGTTGATGGAGCCGAGATATATCCGGAAAGCGCTCGGCAATGGTTCCACGATGTCATCGACTGGATCAAAGACTGGCCCTGTGCCAGAAAGGTAGGTCTCGGAACTCCACTATCTTGGTCGCCAGGGTGGATCGTCGAGACTTTGAGCGATTCGACAGTCTACATGGCATTTTACACAATAAGGCATCTAATTGCGAAACTGGAGATACAGCCAGAGGGACTTGTTGACGAATTTTTCGATTATGTTTTCTTGGGAGAGGGAAATATCCATTCAGTTAGCGGCTTAACAGGAGTTGAACCAAGGATTCTTGAACAGATGCGTCAGGAGTTTCTATATTGGTATCCTGTTAATCTAAGGAATTCTGCAAAAGAGCTAATACCGAACCACCTTCTCTTCTTCATTTTTCAACACGTTGCCTTCTTTCCAAAAGGCCTCTGGCCGAAAGGGATCTCTGCAAACGGCATGATGACTGTTGAGGGAGAGAAGATGAGCAAGAGTAAGGGAAACGTGATCACGTTGTGGCATGCTCTTCAGACGTACGGTGCTGATGCGCTCAGAGCAGGTCTTATGGATGGGGCGGAGGGAATGGATGATGTCGACTGGAGAGATAAGAACGCAAGAGATATTCAAGCAAAAATAAACTCGCTTCCTTCCTTCATAAGCAGTTTCGAATCATGCTCGTCAGACAAGAGGGCTTTGGATTTAAGCGATCTCTGGCTAGAGAGCCAGATTCAAAGGCACATAGCGAACGTCTCACAAAATTTGGATGCTATGAAGACAAAATCTGCTTTTCAGGAAGCTTTCTATTCCTACTGGAATGATCTCCGATATTACTTGCTCCAAGCTGAAGTCAAGCCATCAGATCTGACAAAATATGCATTAGACACTTGGATCAGGCTTCTCGCTCCATTCCTCCCTTATTCTGTTGAAGAAATCAACGAAGCCCGTCGCGCACCTAGAATGATTTGTCTTTCGCAGTTCCCGGAGAGTGAGGATTCGAAAATTCATCCGGAGGCGGAGCTGGGTGAGACACTGCTATCCAAGCTGATCGAGGATTGTAAAAAAATATTGAAATTGATGCCGAAGCAGATGAAATCACTGCATGTGTACGTTGCCCCGTCATGGCAATACGATTTATTTGCGTTTATTGTTAAGAAAGGAAGATCGGGTCGGAAGACGAGCGACATTCTACAAGATTTCTTTTCATCACATCCACAGATTGAGAAGAAAGACATCGCGAATTCTATAAACAAGATCGGTAAGAACGTGAACGATTTGGGCGAAGAATTTCTGGCTAACTACACTAAATCAGCAATTGTGGTTGAGGAGAAACTGTATCAGGAGGCAGAGCGATTTCTGCAAAGGCAACTAGGATTGACAGTAGTTGTCCATTCATCTGATGAAGCAAACCTATATGATCCAAAGGACAAGGCTAGATTTTCGATGCCGTTCAAGCCTGCGCTTTACATCGAGTGAGAGTCTTCACGCATCTTTACGTAAAGGTACAATTGTGCGTACCCGGCATATTTACCAAACTTCCTTCTCATGATCTCAGAAAACTCGAAATATCTCTTCAGTGTCAGCGATTCCAGATTCCCAATGCCTACTTCCTCTTTGTAGAATTTGTTAAGGCACCGTAGAATCCAAACGTCAATTGGGAATGCTTCGGTTTTGTGAAGCGAATAAAGAAGCGTGCAATCAGCAACCTTCGGTCCCACACCGAATGTTTTGCCCGAAACATTACTGATCAATTCATTCAGCGCTGAAGTGTACGAAACAGTCCGGAGCTTTTCTAAATTGATTTCTCCCTTTACCACATTCTTAGCAATGAATTTTACATACTTCCATCGAAACCCCAGTCTGCAGTCCAGCAGATCGCGTTTGTTTGCCCTTGCAAGAGATTCTGGTGTCGGAAAGGAATACGCATCAAGATCCAAATTCGTCTTTATTCTACTGCCGTATTTCCTTGATAGATTCTCTATTTTTACACGAATAGACGGGATGTTGCAGTTTATTGAACAGATAAAAGAAACCAAGCACTCCCATGGGTTCTGAGTTAAAAGTCTGAGGCCCCGAAACTGTCTCTTTGCATTATCAAGCATGGCATCATGTGGAAAAGTGGCAAGAATCGAATCGAGATCGTCATCCAAAGAAAAATATCGAGATAGGAATTCACTGTCTCTGCTTAGAGCCGAAACAATCACAGCGTCTTCTCGGCTTACACGGACCAACTTGTCAGAGACGACACCCATCCAAGAGTTGCGATTTTCGTCAACTGGTTTCCACCGGAAGGATTGGCCTGTATCCAGAGTAATACAAGGATCCAAAAATGATTCAGAGAATTGGATTCTATCGTATGGCATGTAAGTTTCAACTTAGAGTTTCAACCAATAGTGACTCGGGAAGATCTTGACGTGTACTTAGTTCGAGTGCCCTTATCGTTAAAGTGCCTCTAGAGTTCTTGTTCCTCAGTTCTGACACAAGAGATCTTGGCAAGTCTATCGCAGTAGCGTCACAGGATACTGCCGCTGTTCTATCGCTAACAAAGTCAGATCTTCTGAGCACGAGCTCATTCGTGTTACTCAATTCGAGTTCCATTCTCCCTCTTCCAGAAAATTCAAAGACTCTCTCTCCAACTCTAAGTTCAAACGAGAGATGCCCACCAGCTCGAATGTGTTTTTTCATAGCGGGACTGAGATCAGCACATGATTTCGTTGCGTTGACGCCGATGATGCAATCTCCTCGTTTCGAAATCTCCTTGTCTTTGGTAACTTCGATAGTATTGTAGTGAGTAGCAAGAATGTTGGGGTGGCCAGAGAATTCTATGACCTCTACTACCAATGATTTTTCTGCTTTCTCACTCATTTTGATTGTACCAATTCCCATATTCAAAATATCGTGTTCTGATAACAAAAAGAATGTTTTCGAGGCTTAAGACTTAAATTGGCGGCTTAAGGGTTTTTTGTAGGATTATACTATGTTTCCAGCAGCCGCAGGATACGACCGCGCAATTACAGTATTTTCGCCCGATGGTCGACTGTATCAGGTAGAGTACGCAATCGAGACTGTCCGTCGTGGAACATTGGCAGTAGGTGTTAGGACAAAATATGGTGTGATATTGGCCGTAGAAGAGCGCCCCAGAAAACTACAAACTCCCGGCGAGACCCAGAAAATTTTCCAAGTAGACGATCATCTCGGTGTTGCAGCTGCAGGTTACATTCCTGATGCAAGGGTTCAGGTTGACCAAGCAAGAATAGTTGCACAAAGCAACAAGCTAGTTTACGATGAACCTGTTGACATAGAGTCTGTAGCAAAGCGCCTTTCTGACCAGTGCCAGCAATATACCCAATACGCAGGTGTCCGGCCTTTCGGAGTATCCCTAATAATTGCAGGGGTGGATTCTAATGGTCCTGAACTCTTCTTGACCGATCCTAGCGGTACTTATGTAGGGTATTTTGCAATCGCGATTGGAGCCGGGGCAGACCAAGTAGGAGAGTATCTTGAACAGAAGTACAAAGAAGATATCTCGATCGACGAGGCCCTCACATTGGCCGTGGAATCAATATACTTGGTTAGTGAAGACAAGACTGGAACCCGTCATATTAAGATGGCGGTCGTTCCGGTGGACACTAAGCAGATGAGGCGCCTATCTGACGAAGAAGTCGACAGCTACGCGAACAAAGCAAAGAGTGGTTCCTCCAAGCAACTTCCTTCATAGAGGACTCGTGATGACGGAGCATCATGCTCCAGATGAAGACGAGTTGATGATGCCATTATGGCGGCATATTTTCAAAGAAGCAAGCTGAAAGGTATTGTCATCAAAGTTTAGTACTGTCCGCCTGTCTGTTGAAGGCGAACATTTCGAAATTCTCGTGCATCCGGATCCTGCTTTGGACTTCAAATTCGGACGAAATGTCGAAGTTTCCCAAATTGTTGCCGTGGATGAGATTTACTCAGACGCGAACAAGGGACTGCGAGTCCCTGCCGAGAAACTGACAAAGGCCTTCAAGACAAGTAATTTCCTACAGATGGCAGAAATAATCCTAAGAAAAGGAGATCTGAACCTTACAACTGAGCAAAGAAGACGACTCGTCGAAGAAAAGAGAAAACAGATCGTTACAAACGTATCTAGGAATTTCGTTGATCCGAGAACTGGTCTTCCACACCCCCCTCTCAGAATCGAACAGGCGATGACAGAAGCCAGACTCACTATAGATCCCTTCAAAGACGTCAACGAGCAGACGAAAGTGGTTGTGGATTCGCTGAGGAGAATCTTGCCATTGAAATCCGAGCGAATCAAGTTGCTAGTCAAAGTTCCAGCCCAGTTTGCGTCGCAATCATTCGGCGCGCTTAAAGGAGTTGGCGATATCTCCAGGGAAGAGTGGGGGCAGGATGGAGGATTGACTGTGATTATTGAAATCCCGGCAGGAGTTCACTCAACTCTCCTAGACAGACTTGGTTCTCTTACAAAGGGAACGGCACAAGCATCACTCGTTCGATAGCAGCTCGCTTACTAATTATTTCTGGGAAATGAACTGATTGGAAGTCAGACTCTCCACGTCGCCATAGCTGAAAGATCCAAGCCAGAGACATTGTTGCCGTAAGTGTAGTGTTCTTTTCAAAAGGTTGAATTAGAGCAATGGCTTCTTGCTGACTTTGACCAGTGATGACAAAAATCAGTGAAACAATGATACTTCCCGTTCCGCAGATTGAATACATTTAGACAATATTGGATGCATGTAAAAGGACGTAGGATCAAAGATCCGCCAGTGTGATATCTTTCCAGAGTGGGAAGACTGTAAGAGCTCTCATAGATAGATATCTGCTACTGAGATTCATTATCTTGAATTGCAAACTCAGTGACACAAGGTTGAGTGATGTCATGGGTCCTTTGATTAAGATTGACAAGAACATGTCTACGAAAAACGCAGCAAGGAAACTGGTAAATACGACATTCAGTCGCCTGTGCGTGTTTGATGGTGATAAGTTCCTTGGTTGGGTTGCACTTACTGAATTAGCTAGGGAGTCATGCAAGGATCATCTTCTTCAAGTATTGGTAAGAGATAATACAAAGTCTTCTGTCCGACCCACCATGTTGGACTAATGCAACGGCAAACAGATAAGCAAGGCAATGCCGCAAAGATGGAAGCGTACGAATTACAACCATATTGAATAGAATAGGCTTGATGTAGGCGAGACCCGAATTGGTAGCCAAACGCATCTCACAAAGCGCGATCTTAGGAGTTCGGGTAAGGATGAAATCTAATATATGCCAGAAGCGTGCCTTTTGTTTGGATAGTGTAGTTTGAAGGATTCAGGCTCAATCAGAGGCGATATAGCAAAACTCTTAGCGGGATGTTCCGTAACGGTTTGTAGGTTTTGCGGCCTTCTCACTAGCGCTGTTTAGATGAGAAGACTAGTACAAGATTGATTTAGTATATAGGATTTTACAGTGAACAGTTGTGCCAGAAGTAAAGAGAAGATACGTTATTCCAGGGGAAGTTGTTGCACGCGGAAATATGCGCGCCGATTTGAACGTCGTTCGCGTGGGGGACAAAATTGTCGCGACGAGAGTGGGGATGGCGGAAGTTGGTCACGATACTGCGAGAGTAGTTCCTCTTTCAGGACCATATCTCCCCAGAATTGATGATCTCGTAGTGGGAAAGATCATAGACTACAGTGCGTTTGCTTGGGAAGCAGACATTAATTCCTGTTTCTTTGGAATTCTGCCAGCGGCATCAGTGTTTGGGCGCGACTACTCACCTGCGAAAGATTCGCTTACTGACAAGCTGAAGGTGGGGGATATGATTGCTGCAAGGATAATTGCCTTTGATCGAACAAGAGATCCGCTGCTATCGATTTCCGGTCCAGGGCTTGGAAGGATTCCTCGAGGACAAGTAGTCAAGATATCGCCTGCCAAAGTACCTCGTTTGATTGGAAAGAAGGGCTCAATGATAAAATCAATCGAAACCGGGACCCACTGTAGAATGCTGATTGGTCAGAATGGTTTGGTGATTATAGTTGGAGGGGTCGAGGATTCAATGAAAGCTGTAAAGTCTGTGAACCTCGTAGAGCAGGAAGCCCACTCTGCCGACCTAACTGAGAAAGTCCAGTCAATGCTAGGATTAACAGCGGTAGAGAAACAAGAATTGAGTGGGGAGAATCAATCCCCAAGTGAATCCCTGGCAACTGATCAAGCCAATGAAGGGGAAGAGCAGTCAGAACAGGTTTCCAATGAAGATGAAGCTGAGGAAGAGTAGCGAGTATAGCTAGAGCGGTTTTTGGTGAATAGATAATATGGGAAAGCAAGGTGGAGACAGTAGTAGTCTCATAAGTGCGGAAGGACTAAGACATGATGGAAGGAAATTGGACGAACTCCGTCCGGTCAAGATCGAAGTGGGTATTTTGCGGAATGCCGATGGGTCTGCATTCATTCAGTTTGGAAAGAACAAAATAATGGCTGCAGTTTACGGTCCAAAGGAAGTTCATCCTAAACACAATGCAATTCCTGACCGCAGTTTGCTCAGATGCAGGTATCATATGTCTCCGTTCTCAACAGATGATCGCAAGAACCCTGCTCCGTCAAGAAGGGAAATTGAGATTTCAAAAGTAATTAGAGAAGCTCTCGAACCGTCCTTGATGTTAAATGATTATCCGAGAACTGCCATCGACGTCTACGTGGAGATTCTGCAATCGGATGGTGGTTCCAGATGTGCAAGTATTTGCGCTGCCTCTGTTGCGCTGGCAGATGCTGGAATCAACATGCGTGACCTCGTTGTCGCATGTGCAGCCGGTAAGGTTGCGGGACAAGTTGTCTTGGACGTTGATGATACTGAGGACAAGGAGGGCCAGGCAGATCTTCCAATTGCCATAATGCCGAATACTGACGAGGTCACTTTGTTGCAGCTAGATGGCCAATTGAATGCAGAGGAATTCAACAAAGGTTTCAACTGGGCGCTTGAAGGATGCAGGAAGGTTTACCAGCTTCAGAGGGAGGCTCTAATCGGCCGTTATTTCGGCGGAGATGAAGTGGAGGAGGCAGACCAGTAATGTCAGCTGTCAAGAAATCATACGTTGTCGAGCAATTACGCCGTGTCCAAATGAACGATGTCCTTGCAAAGGGAAAGAGACTCGATGGTCGCGGTTTCCAGGACGTGAGGGAACTGACGGTTGAGACTGGTGTCATTGAGAAGGCAGAAGGGTCAGCAAGAGTCAAGCTTGGAAATACAGAAGTCATTGCTGGCGTCAAGGTCAATCTTGGAACACCATTTCCGGACACACCGGACAAAGGTCTCTTAGTGGTCAGCGCTGAAGTCCTGCCATTAGCTTCGCCGTATGCAGAACCCGGACCGCCTGATGAGAACACAATAGAACTTGCAAGAGTAACTGACAGGGGCGTGAGAGAATCAGGAATGATTGATGTCTCGAAGTTAGTGTTAGTCGAAGGTAAACATGTCTATGCAGTATTCGTTGACGTCAGTATCATTAATGTCGATGGCAATCTTTTCGATGCAACCTCATACTCTGTGATTGCTGCTCTGCTCACTGCGAAGATTCCAAAATACACACTTGACGCAGATGGAAAGCCCGTGAAAACTG
>JAJYUX010000059.1 GCA_021792315.1 archaeon | reverse complement strand
GTCTACCTACACGCAATGAGGCCGGAGATCTCAAATTTGCTCTAAATGCAGGCCACGGAGAATTTCCACGTATCGTCCTATGTTCTGGAGATATTGAGGAAGCATTTTACGATGAAATTAGAGCGTTTAACTACGCAGAGAAATACCAACTTCCTGTGGTGCATATGCTTGACAAGGCACTCGCTAACACGAGTACTACAATACCTCCACTCGACCCAAAGTTGATTCAAGTAGAGAGAGGTAAAATCATATTGAGTGGTCAGTATGTTCCAAAGAATCCCGATGATCACTACAAGAGATTTGCATTTTCAGAGGACGGAATATCTCCACGAGCGGTTTTGGGATTGAAGGGGTACACTTTTTGGAACACAGGAGACGAGCATTGGGAAATCGGACACATTAGTGAAGATCCTGAAAACAGAGTAAAGATGATGACAAAGAGGATGACAAAACTTGAGACGGCCGCAAGTGAAATACCTGAGAAGGAAAAATATAATTTCTTTCCCGCGAAGAAATCAAAAGCAGACGTAACAATAGTCAGCTGGGGCTCTTCGAAGGGCGCGATTCTTGACGCCATAGATCTCCTTGAAAGAGACGGAATATCGCCAGAGTTTCTCCAGATACGACTTGCATCTCCATTTCCCACAGAATTTGTCAAAAAGAAGCTTCAGGATGCAAAACTTGTAGTAGACATCGAGCAAAACTACACTGCCCAGATGGAGGAAGTGATTAGGCAGAATACTTTACTCGAAATTAAGCATAAGATCTTGAAGTTCAACGGCAGGCCAATTGCGCGGGACGAGATCTACGATTCGACTAAGCGCATCGTGGGTAAGTCGAGCGAATCAGAGAGGTTGGTGTTGGTTCATGGCGCTTAAGTTATCAGACGTAAAGACCGATCTGCACAACGACTGGTGCCCCGGTTGCGGTGATTTCGGTATCGAATCTGCACTACACATGGCTCTGACTGAGATACCAATTGAAATCAGCAAAGTTGTCTTGTTTTCTGGGATTGGCTGCCACGGTAAGATAGCGCACTGGACAAACACCTACGGTATTCACACGCTTCACGGCAGATCATTTCCCTTTGCGCAGGGAGCAAAACTGGCAAATCCCGATCTCGAAGTCATAGTGTTTGCTGGCGACGGCGACGGTCTCGGAATAGGCGCCTGCCACTTTGTTCACGCCGGGAGAAGAAATGTCGACATGACATACGTCGTACATGACGACGGAGTTTACGGTCTTACAAAAGGGCAGGCCTCGCCGACACAGCGGCTTGGTGAGCAAACAAAGTCTCTTCCCGAGCCCAACATAAACGCGCGTGTCAATCCTCTCATGCTTGCCCTAACTGCTGGCTTTACTTTCATCGCCCAGAGCTATGCGTTCGACGGAAGGCATCTTAAAGAGACTCTCAAGAAGGCGATAGCCCACAAGGGCCTGGCATACGTGAACGTCCTCCAGCCCTGTCCATCCTACAACGACATCGAGACAAAGGCGTGGTACGGAGGAGAAGATAGGAAAGATGAGAAAACGCACGCCGCCTTGCCAAGGTATTATGACATTGAAAAGGAAGGCTACGACGGGCGAATCGTAAGAGGTATGACCGAGCAGGAGATAGAGAAAAAGATGCTCGCAGTCATTGAAAAATCAAGAGAATGGGACGATCACATACCCATTGGCGTATTCTATCAGGACGAAACGGTTCCCACTTATTCGGACAGATTGATGGAGAGAATTCCAAATTATCTCAATAGTCCGCCTGCAAAGGAACCGATAGCAGATAAAGGTGGAGCCTCAGTTTTAGACCTGCAGAAGATTTCGAAAGAATTGATGTTCTAATGCGACCAATGGCTATTGATAAAATGCTATTTGAAGCAATATAATGTTCAACGTTTCCCAGAATCACTCGTGAGTGAGAGGAACTCAATTTGATCAAAACTGAAAAGACAATCTACGACAAGCCTGAGAGATCCGATGGGAAGAGAATCCTTGTGATGAAGATCTGGCCCCGAGGCATCTCCAAAGACAAGATAGATGTCTGGATGAAAGAGCTTGGGACAGAGAGGGACCTCATAAAGAAGTGGAAGTCTGGCAAAGTGAGCTGGGCCGAGTTCAGCAAAGAGTACAGGAAGAGTCTCAAAGGAAAAGAGGGTTTGCTCAAAGTGCTTGCAAAGGAGTCACAAGAAGGCGACATTACACTACTATGCAGCGATCGTGACGCCAAACATTGTCACAGGACACTGCTCGCAGAAGAAATACAAAAGTACGTTTAGGACTAATATTATGCTAGTCGGGCTGCCTTTTCCCGTGCTATCGTTCTTCTGAAATATTCTCAATCAGGCAACTAACGATTCATCAGATATTTTCTGCTTCATGGCTCGAATCAAGTCACTCCTCGACACGTAACCTATTGCATCATTCTTGCTATCGACTACAATCAAAAACAAAACGTCGTCTAATGCGATGCGCCTGAGCGCTTCATAAGCAAACTCGTCCTCTCTTATAGTGGGGTATTCCCTAGTAGAAACTTCATCTGCTTTGAGTGCAAGATCTGCACTAGCCGCAGCCTCAAATATCTTGTTTCTCTCAGCTATACCTATGATTTTTCCTTCCTTGCTCAGCACTGCAACTCTCTTTCTCTGGGATAACTCGTTCTTTGGGTCGCTCATTAATTTGGCCAGTTCGACTACGCTTTGGTCAGCTGGAACAGAACAAATCGGAGTTGTCATCACTTTAGAAATTCTAACCTGACGCAACGGGTTGTAATCATAAATGTGCCTGACTCTCAATCCTCTTCTCCAGAGTCTTTCGGTCATGATAGATTCGCCAGTGGTGTATTCGGCTACAAGCTCTGCAATAACGACTGTTACGATCACAGGGAGAACTCCTGCTGAGGCAAGAACGTTGTATTGATTTGTAACTTCAAGCGCAAATACGATGGAAGCAAACGGCGCCCGTGACGCGGCCCCGAATACTGCTGCCATTGCTGCCACTCCGAATGCGCCAGGTACTGCATTGAGGGTGGGATCAAGAACTAGGACACCAGTACCAAAGATAACTCCGAGCGAGCTACCAATCAAGAAAAACGGTGCGAGTGTTCCGCCAGAAGTCTGCGAACCCATTGAAATTATCCAGGCCACCGCCTTTGCAATCATGATCAGCGCTACGATGTCCAAGGCAAGATTTCCTTTGATGGTATCAGTGATGACATCGTAACCTACACCCAGGATTCTTGGACTGGCTACTGTGGCATCAAGATGAATTGCAACAATGGCAAGAATTCCTACCGCAAGCCCGCCTATCGCTGGAAGCCACGGCTGCTTTACCCTGATCCTGGTGAAAAGATCTTCTGATTTGTACAAGCCGACAGAAAGCCCTGATCCTAATAATCCAGAAATAACTCCAAGTATTGCGTAAAACGGAAGTGCGCCTATCCCGCCGAATGAAATGGCACCCACGTTGAATAGTGGCTGCGGATAAATGATGTAGTAGTGCATCCACGCCCCGATCGCTGATGCGATGGCAACAGGGACAAGCGATTTAACTCTGAATTGAAACAAGAGGAGCTCTATGACGAGCAAAATGGCCGAGATAGGTGTTCCAAACACTGCGGCCATCCCGGCTGCAGCGCCAGAGGCGAGCAGAATCTTTCTCTCTTCTCCGGTCATTTTGATGATTTGCCCAATGTACGACCCGAATGCGCCGCCCGTATTGATGATGGGTCCTTCTGCTCCGAAAGGCTGACCAGATCCTATCGTAAAAGCTGCAGAAATTGCTTTTAGTATGCCAACTTTCGGTTCGATCTTGCTATTGTTTAGAAGTATAGCTTCAATGGTCTCCGGAATTCCGTGACCGATTATTTTAGGCGTACCGTACTTGATCATCAGCCCGGCAACGATACCACCAAAAGCAGGAATCAATATCGCAATGGGCCAAAAAGCAGAAGTGAAAAGCGGGCTCTGCCAAGGGAGCGCAAACGAAAAATCGAACTTGCCGAAGTATAACAGATTTGTAATGAGACCAATCAAATGGTATAATGCATAGGCAATCAGCCCTGCTCCGAAGCCAATTCCAACTGCGATGATTGTCAGGATGCCAATCCTAGAATCCTCTCTTTCAGCAGCTGTCTTGTATTTGCTCATTTTACATCTTAGATCCGATGGTAATGTGTTGATAGAAAATTATCAAAATGCCACTATCTTGAATTGGGCTTTATTCAAAGCCAGACCGATTTCCCACACGGGGGCAAGCTACAGATCTTATAACTGTAATGCCTTTTTTGTATCAGATTGCACATGTAGTGGTTTCTGACTACACCAAGGATGCAGAGTCAATATCTCGCATCGTAAGGGAGCTGAAGATTGTTAGATTCCCATTCGGCTTTACGCATATCAGAAACGAGCAGATTTCTTCTTAGCCCATAACTGTGTGGGGAAGAAGAAATATGGGTACAAAGCGGTCTCTAGCTTGGTGAAGTGATTTGGCAAGCGAGACTAATGAAGAACTGATGCTCAGGCCTCATTGCTGGCAGTGCACTCATTGCAGCAACATCGTCTTGGGAATATCTCCTCCTGAGACTTGCGTCCAATGTGGTGCGAAGTCAAGCGTTTGGATGGATCTTGGGGAAGACTAATCTTCATTCTGGAGAAGTCTGCTCAGGTGTACGGGTCTACCAGATAAGCAATACGAAGCTTCTTCAGGTAAATACTATCCCAGAATATGTGCCCTCGGTCAGGCCAGTTTGCGTATACACAATGCCCTGCAGGGTTATCGTTGCCTGAAGATGTGCGAGTCTGCCGGTTGCCTGAATGACGGTCGCTACTGAATTCAGGTAGTACACTCCGTTAATCAGAGTGAGAGTCCCCACTTCATCAAAGACGAGGGTTCCTGATTCGCCGTTTACGGTGCACGAACAGACGTCTATCGCGTTGTACGTTATTCCAGTTGCAGAAATCGTCAAATTGACAAACGTGAGATAAGATCCAGTGAAAGTCCCGTTTATTGAACCAGCGTTGGTCTGGTAAATGATCTCGCTCCCGCCACTGAAAGTAGTTAGTGATGAGACTACCGACGTGTCTATGAAGCTCCCATTAGCGGGGCTAGAAGCTGAAGCTTGAGCAACAGAGTTTCCTAGAGTCAGAAGTGCGATAAAGGAAAATGATAGCAGGGTGTAAGCGATCTTCTTTGAACCGTATCTTGATTCCAAGATGCGCTCCGAGATTTGCACAATAGAAGATAAGGTTTCAGGATTCATAACACGAACTGAACATCAGTCATTACAAATCTGATCGTTTGGGAACGGGAGCTTCCATTGTCCAGTGTACGAAACGAAGTTGTTAAGCACGAAAGGAAGCTATGTACACGCCAACTACCAGAAAACTCGGAGCTACCTTGTCACGGTTAGATTTTGAGAGTGGCTTTGAGTCCTTTGTACCTATTCCTAATCGTGACTTCAGTGACGCTAGCAGCTTCAGCGACATCTTTTTGCGTCTTGTTTTCATTCTCCAATACGCAAGCAACGTACAGGGCAGCTGCTGCTAATCCCATTGGATCCTTACCCGCGGAAGTCCTGTCCTCTTCTGCACGTCTCAGAATTGCAATCGCCCTGCGCTTGGTTCTCTCTTGCAGACCCACCTTACTTGCTATTCTTGCTATGCACTTTACTGGGTCTACCACTGGCATCCGCAAGTCAAGTTCCCTAAACAATAGTCGATAGCATCTCGCCAGTTCCTTCTTCTTTATGCCGCTAATTGCAGCAATGTCCTTTAGAGTACGTGGAGTTTCGGTATCCCTGCAAGCAGCATAGAGAGCGGCGCCAATAAGTGCAGAAATTGATCTGCCGCGTATGAGGCCGCGCTCAAGCGCCTTTCTGTAGATATAAGCTGACTTTTCAACGACTGCGTCACCTACGTTTAATTTGTCAACTAATCGGTCAAGTTCGCTAAAGGCCTGCCGGCGATTTCGATCTTCCGAGGCATGCACCTGACTGCGTCCATCCCAGGTTCGAAGCCTTTCGATGGTACTCTTCATCGAAGCGGGCAACGTCTTGCCGGAGGCGTCTCTGTCCAGAGCACCTATGACGGTCGCAAGTCCCATGTCATGCGTTGCAAGACTAGATGGAGCTCCAGTGTGTGCTCTATTGTTTTTCTCTTCCTGTGAAAAAGCACGCCACTCAGGACCAGTTTCTGCAAGTTTTTCTTTCATGACATAACCGCAGTTAGTACACAAAAATTCTCCGCTGGCATGATCCATCACAGAGGGCCCTTTGCCGCATCTGGGGCAGCGATCCGCACTCCTTCCTATTTTTCTTAGATCTTCGGATTTGCGTGGAACGACGCTCATCTAGACACAGACCCGTTTCTTTTTGCTGTCTAGCGTCTGCCCTTGCGGAATGATTTTTGATTGTTGATGTTATCACAAACGGGGCAGCTGAGATTACCTCGCTCGTTGCTGCGCATCCTTATGCCGTGTCTCGTACACGGCGTTGATTGGCTCGAATTGCTATACATGGAAAGATGGCTGTTTACCTGATATAAGGCACTATCTATTCGAAAAAGAGAGACAATTTTCCTCTGTTTATTGGCTCGGAGCACATTATTCGTCTGTCTACTATGACTTTACTAGCCTGATAGGGAAGCAAAACTGTCTGGAAATCAACATCAGTGAAAATAGACGAAATGATAATCGCGGCTTTCTGTCGATAATTTGCTCTATTTCTCAGAATTTCGTGCAAAAGCAAACGCACTTAAGTAGGTTTGTAGATCTGTAGATCGCAAATCAAATTGCCAGCTAAGAAGAAAACGCAAAAAGGTAAGAAGAAGTAATCCGGGACTACTAGCCTTTCGGTCACTTGCTCACTTGTTGATTTAATTACCAAGAACAAGTGGGCTGATGACTGCCCTTTTGTCAAAGCCCTCATATTAACGTCGAGTTTCTCTTGCTGTATTTTAGCAAACAAATCACGCTACCTATGATGAAAACGTTTAGTCGTCTATCCGAGAGTTTGAAAACGATATTTCGCAAGTAAATCCACCTCCAATAATGCCTTAATAGTCGTTGAATAGAGGATACAGTTGGAGCGTCTTCAGAAAATGAGTTATGGAAATAGAGGAAACAACAGAAACAGATCGGGAGATCGACGGGGAAGTAGCGACTACACTCGACCTCCAAGAGTAATGCATGACGTCATCTGTTCGGACTGCGGGAAAAAGACTCAAGTCCCATTTGAGCCTACTCAAGGAAGGCCTGTATACTGCACAGAGTGCCTTCCGAAGCACAGGGCTCCGAAAAGAGAATTCTAACATTTCTTTTATGAAAGAGTTCGGATAGACGATTTCTCTCCCTTACGCAATTTTTTCTTGGTCTTCTTGCTTGAATGTTTGCGAAAATCACCATTGCGTGAGCTGCTACTTTCGCACTGAGATGCTCCTCTGGGAAGAGGATGTCGAACGGATTAGTGGACTGGGTTATGAAGAAAAGTTCTTTGCAGCAAAATCGCAAAGCCCCAAGGTGTTAAAGAATAGCAGAGCAGGTGGATGCGTTTTTCATGATGGAACCCAGTACACAATCTATGAGAACAGATCGAAAGATGCTTGACTCTTTTATGCTCCGCTGACCATCTAGTGATCATCAAGTTCTGAATCTCTGCGGCTTGCACGAATCTCTTGTTTCTTTCTGCGATTAAGTTCGGCGAGCTTCTCTTTATACTCTTTCTTCTTTTTCTTGTCGCCCTGAATTCGCGCTTGATCGTACAGTTTCTTCAGTCTTTCTTCTTCAGCATCATAACTAGACAACTTGGTATCCCTTGGTTCTTGCTATTGTTATGGATTTGGCAAGAATCTTGTTTACTTCAGTACGATCTGATTATTTTTGCTATTGCAACATCCTCTATGTGATCGGGCACTTCAACAGATTCATCAGATACGTAAAGTATAATGTGATCTTTGCCGATTCCAATCCCCGTGACTCCAGGTAGAGCAGTTAACTCGTCTCCATGGGCATCCCTCACGTTTGCTACGTGATTTAGATGCTCATCGGTCTTCCAGAGATATTTGTTTCCCAGCCCATAACACAACTCTAAATTGGAAATCGGCTCATATCCTGTCTATAAGTGTTGACTGACAGCATGAACGTTCATTACTCTTGCACGAGAGTGAAGTCATTTCTTCCACCAGACTTGACTCTCTTGACATCGAGTCTTTGAAACTCTCGTGCAAAGTCTGCAATATAGTCTGCCAACCTTGCAATCAGTTCCTTCCCGCCTGCTTCAAGTTTCTTCAGTTCGTCACGTCTTATGTAAGGCGGGCTGGTGAGATCTGTATCCCATGCATCCAAGGGAATCATCACAGTGCCCTTGCGAAATTTTGAGAGATAAAATATGTCTGTCTTGATTTTGTTACCAAGTACTTGCTTGCATGGATGAGCTCCCCATTCTCCTTTGAACGTCCCTCTTCTCAGATCCGCCGCTTCTTTACCGTGGATCGCCAAGCCGATCTTGAATTCCTCCAAGAACTCTGCATCTCTTTTGAAAAACCCCAGCTCAACTCCCAGACTCCACCACTCTAGCACGGCGATAATCATTCCGTACTTACGCAACTTGTAACCGGTTCTAAGCAGAGCTTCCCTGTTGCCTCCGTGCCCGTTGATGAAAATTACTTTCCTTATTCCATTTCGTCTAAGATTCATGCAAATATCAGTGTAATACAATTCAAGAGTATGTGGGCTGATGCATATTGATCCTGGATAGCTTGACATCTTGTCATCCTCACCGTAAAATACGACTGGAAGGGTGAGTATGTGGGTTCTAGCGCCTACTTCTTCAGCCAGTCTCTCTGCGGCGGTTGCGTCAATTCCAATTGGTGTGGGGCCGTGCGCATGCAAAGTACCCGTAGGCACGATGACCGTGTCAGACTTTTTCAAAGCTTTCTCAACTTCTTTCCAAGACATGTCAATTAGTTTGTACTTCATTTTACTAACAGGAATAGCACATAGTTAATCAGAATTTAGAATAGGCTTTCGAGTTTCAAGTTCGATGCCTCCACACTGATGTTTCACGTCCATTTGTGGTCGTTATGCAAGAGAAACAAGAACTCGCGCTTTAAGCTAGGGCTTGTTCTCCCATTCAAGTCAATTTCATCAAATTCTCACACTTTCAGACCGAATCCTACTCTCAAATCACCTTTCGGCCGCAGAGTGATTCAGGAAGCGTTTCCAAAGGCGCTTCTCTGATTCGACATCAGGCCAGCATCTAACGGTGATGAGGCCGAGGATCTCATTTGCGCACGAGATAAGTGAAAATAAGAAAGTGGATTTTCGCTGGCTAGCGTTTCTGCACAAGGAGAGCCTCCGGATTCAGCACTTTTTGCAAATTGAAGTTTTCTCTCATCATTATGTCCCTGATCGTCTTCGCTGCTTGACTGAGAACGGGAAAGCTTTACTTAGAAGAGAGCGACATAAATCGGTAGTATGCCAAAACAGAGGCCGTCGCTCGATTTGATATACAAGGAGGTCAAATCGGTGAACCAGAAACTCGACTTCATAGAAGATCTGGCAGAGGAAGTCATTGTTAGCCAGCTTCCGAAAGCTCGCCTGACTGCCAGAGAAGAAAAGGAAGTGAAGAAGAGAATTGCCGAAATGAAACGCAGCAGACGCGCAACTCTGGAAGATATGCGGCGTGTCTAGGTACTCTGTCTTTCTGCATAGAAGGGCACTAAAGTCACTTGAGATCATGCAGGAATTGGAAACAAAATCCAAGATCAAGCGTACAATAGAAAGCTTGGCTGAATACCCACTAACACTTGGACAACTTGATGTAAAAAAATTGGGAGGATTTGACAGAGCTTTCAGAGTACGAGTGGGAAGCTACAGGATCATATTTCACGTTAACAAGCAAGAGCGCACAATCTTTGTAACTAATATAGAAAAAAGAGAGTCTGTTTATGAATGACAGTTTGAAATTGTTGATCTGAGAAAAAGCTTAGGCGATTCATGACAGGTGTCTTTCTCTTCACGCCGCCTCATGGTGAAATCGATGTTTGAATTTGGAGGATTCTTTACTAATAATCGCTTCACTGTAAGAAGCCCGACTGGCATGATATCGAATGTCTATCCAAGACATCACATAGATAGGCTGAATTTACAATACCATAGAGAACACTTTCAAGTGAATAATGCCCATTCTTGATGAGAAAGCAGTTCCTGTCCTAGAAGCTGAAGCATCCAAGTACTGCTTACACCCGCAGCACTCGCATATGCCTACGTTTACATTTTATTGCGCCGATAACTCGTGACTCATTCTTAGATTCGGCAGGCTGCGTAACATAACTGCAACAACCGCAACAA
>JAJYUX010000058.1:2018-10385 GCA_021792315.1 archaeon | reverse complement strand
GAGGAACTTTCACAGCGTTCTTTTCAGACAAGTGCGACGCAAGAATATGTTCTTATTCACTTAAAATAGCGCAGCGCTTTTTTTATTATAGAAATAAATTAAACGAATAGCTGCGTTTTCTGCAGGAGAAATATAAACTGGATTTGCGCAGGGATAGCACGCTGATCATCGTCAACGGAGTTGAAGCTCGAGCACTTGAAGACTTGGAAACAGAAATAGTCTCGGGAGATGAAATAGTCTTACTGCCAATGTTTCATGGTGGCTAGAAAGATGCGGTTCATCGCACCAACGTGGGAAGAAATCTACACCCAATCAATCCTCTTGGCGGGGAAAATCAGGGATAACACGGAGACTCCAGATTGCATCATTGGAATCTCTCGGGGTGGACTAGTCCTTGCTAGGATAATGTCGGATTTGCTAGATATACAGACGGTGTATATTGTGAAATGTGAATACTACTCAGACGTAGGCAAGACAAACAGAAAGCCGAGAATAACTCAGGGAATCCCCGGTGATATAGAGAGAAAACGCATTCTGATTGTAGATGATGTTGCTGACACTGGAGAAAGTCTCATTGAGATAAAGAAGTATTTGTCATCCAAGAAACCGAAATCGTTGAAAGTTGCTACATTGTACATCAAACCATGGAGCAAGATTCTACCAGATTTCAATGTGGGCAGAACAAGTTCGTGGATTGTCTTTCCTTGGGAACTGCACGAAACCATTAAGCTGTTGTCTTCAAAGAAACTCAATGTCGATCTAGCAAAAGCACACATTCCCGCGAAGTTCGCAAAAATGATTTACAAGATGGACGGGAAATTAAGTAGGATCTGAGCGATAGTGGCCTTTACAAAGGAAAAAGCTGCGGGGTCCTCCTGCCTTGTTTTAGATGAAAGGCAAAGAACAATTGGTTTTCGGATGGCCTTTCGATTAAATGAATTCTTGGATCTTCAATCAACAGCTAAGAAATTCTCGGACGGAATGGTGATTTGCAGGCCGATACTTGTCGCTGGAGCTGATCACATTAAAGAGACTTTGATGCAAGCTAATGAATACTGGGTCAGAAACGAGGAGCTTGCCAGAAGCAGGTCGATGGATCTGCTAATGCGCATCACATGCAAAGAACAGATCTCTCAAGCTGTCGCTTCTTCAGGAATAACAAGTGCAGATTCCATTGTCCTCTTTGGAGTTACAAAAGATGAAAGTGAAATTCAGAGGGCTGTGGATCTTATTCTAGAGGCTGCTGTAAATGCTGAGAGGGACGATGGGTTGCTTGAAATGAATCGACAGAAGTTTCTTTTCTTGAAGAAATTTCATGCGCTTCCGAAATGGCTGAACGTGGATCAAGTCTTTGTAGCTTTGAAGGAAAAATCCGTATTGCTGATCTTCGACAACTGAGCAGAGATTTCGTGAACTGGCACGGCTCCTTCTCTCAATACTGCTATATGATCATTGTTTGTGATATCAAGTATTGTTGAAGGGAGTAAGCTGGTGCCACATCCTCCCTTGACAAAATAATCAGCTCGTTTCGCGAACTCGTTCAGAGCATGATCATCCGGATCCACAAACGTAGGTTTTCCAGAAATGTTCGCGCTAGTGCCAATCAAACTATGTCCACACGCAGTAACGAGCCGCAGACAACAATTGTGATTCGGAACGCGAACTGCCAGGGTGCGGTCTTCTCCTATCAACTCTTCGGGGAGTGATGCGTCACCGATAGGCAGAACCAAAGTGACCTGACCGGGCCAAAATCTTTCTGCAATCAACACTGCTCTCTTATCGAACTGGACAATTTTTGCTGCTTCAGTCATGCCAGAGAATAGAACTGGCAGTTTCTTCTCCATCTGTCTTTCTTTGATGTTGAAGCACTTTTGAATACCTGTCCGAGACATGGGACTGGTTCCTACCCCGTAGATTGTATCAGTTGGGAAGACTACAATATCTCCATTCATTACAGCTCTCCCAACCTCTGCAAAATCCGATTCGCAGCTGACAGTGGAAACCATGGGGAACGGAGATTCTCATTATACACGTATATGCGTATCAAGCTTATACTGCAACAAGAAAATGTTTATCAGATTGGAATGCAATTCGGAGGGCGCGTTGTGTGAAGATCGTGTCCGAAGAAGACGATGAGCTGGAAGATGAGTACGACGATGACCTTGATGAAAGTTGGGAAGAAGACTTCGATGATGACGAATGATTCATTGAGAACTGAGCTAACCTAGAATGACAACATCTCCTAGTCTTCATTGCCGATAGGAGATATCACAGATGTACACTTTTGTGATAAATACAAAGAACTACGCCGAGATCTCAGGCAGAAAACTAGATGCGGTAGCCGCTTTCATAGAAAAGAGACATCAAGAAAAAGCCAAGCTGAGAGTTCTCCTCGCCGTTCCATCCTTTGATTTGCGATATCTACATGCAAAGTATCCTCATATCGCTCTATTAACTCAGCATTTGGATGCTGCCACTGTAGGATCATCCACGGGCGCTCTTGTTCCAGAAATTGCCAAGATCTCTGGAGCCTCGGGCTCAATTATCAACCATAGTGAGCGAAGGATTGAACCACACCTTATTGAAAAAGTTGTTAGGAGATTGAGAGAGCTCAAAATGCTTTCGATTGTCTGCGCAAGAGACCCTGAAGAAGTTTCGCGATTTGCAACATTTAATCCAGATTTTGTTGCGGTCGAACCTTCAGAACTCATAGGCACTGGCAGGGCGGTTTCCTCTGTTTCTCCATCGGTCATCTCAGAATCGCGAAAAGCGCTTGATCGTCTCTCTAGTGAAAGATTGAAGACGAGATTGCTTTGTGGTGCCGGAATAGTAGTTGGCAGTGACGCCTCAAGATCGATAGAGCTCGGCGCTGAAGGAATACTCGTAGCCAGTGGAGTTGTCTTGTCAAAG
The DNA here is from genome assembly GCA_021792315.1 of archaeon. Next base: position 7,475 of record JAJYUX010000058.1, on the reverse strand, counting down.
GATTGGAAGGGAAAAATCGAGGAACTTTCGAAGAGCATGCTGGCTGCAAAGCTCCAAATCTGCGGATAATCGATATTCTTCGGAATTGAGATTGCTCGTTTGAAACGTTGTATCGTACAGATACATTCAAAGCATAAATTGTGTAACTAAGGATTTCATCATAGATTCGATTACTTTGAAGGCTGCGTTTGTGAAACAAGGAGGAGGCGTCGAGCTACGCGAAGTTGCCAGACCTGTTTTGGAGGAAGGTTCCTTGATAGTTCAGATGAAGGCTTCTGGAGTCTGTGGTACAGATCTTGAAAAACTGGCTGGAAAGGGAATAACTTCAACTGTACTCGGTCATGAGGTAGCTGGGATTGTCTCGGAGTCATCCACATCTGGTTTCGACAAGGGAGATGTCGTGATACCTCATCACCATGTATCCTGCAATTCCTGCGATCTTTGTAAGGCTGGAGCCGGCACAATGTGTGAGGGCTTCAAGGCGAGCAATTTTAAACCATGTGGGTTCGCGGACCAATTCTTGGTACCTTCTTACAACGTAACGAACGGGGGAGTCCACAAATTCAATTCCAACATTTCTTTTGATGAAGCCTCATTTGCCGAACCACTTGGATGTTGTATCAGAGGCTTGCGGCACACAGGGATCATTGGCAAGACTTTGCGACGAGCTCTGGTAGTGGGTGCAGGTCCTATCGGACTGCTGCACATGGAGTTGATTCGTTCATATTTCCCTGATGCGAGCGTCTTCGCAGTTGACATCATGCAGAGCCGACTGGATTTCGCTGAAAAGTACGAAGGGACCGTACCGATTGACGCAAGCAAGTTGCGAGAAGGCTTGTTTTCTGAAATGGCTCTTAAATCCACAAACGGTCAAGGCTTCGATCTTTGCATAGTGGCTACTGGAAGCAGCTCTGCGTTTTCAGAAGCGCTAAAGTGTATTAGAAAGTCTGGTATCCTGTTACTCTTTGGAGCTCCACACAAAGGTGCAGTGCATGCTCTTGAGCTCGGTCGATTCTTTTTGGACGAACTTTCGATCACTTCGAGTTACTCAACAACTGAGATCGAACTCTCGGAGGCGATACAGCTCTTGGAGGAAGAAAGGATCAACGTAAAGAAGTTTGTGACGGGGAAATTTCCTCTTGGGCGCATAGAAGAGGCAATGGCGAGTGCGCGCCTTGAGAACCAGATCAAGATAATTGTCAACGGTTAGGCGGTTCAGCACTAAATTTATTATCGGATAAGTAAAGACTGCAAATGGATTCTAATGCCGATAAGTGCTGTTGTAATTACATTCGATGACGACTATTCGTGCTCCGCTGCGGTCCAGGAGAACCTGACTCTTGAGCAGCTTCGGAAATTCGTAGGAAGGGCCGTGGAGTTTGACGTTTCCAAATCCAAGATTGCAAAAGGCAAGATAGTCGGTCTGGATGGCGATTTGGTTCAAGTGAAATGGACTGATGTGCCACTTGGATTAGGACAGAGCTCGATGATGCGAATAATGGACTAATTCGCAGATTCTCTCTCAGAATTGACACAGAATCAATATAGTAGTATATACATGGTATTAACGCTTATACTCTGTGTTTATACTCCAGCCTATATCACAACGATTCTATGACAGTTAGATTACGTTGCGTAATATGCAATAATATAACGGTAAACATCGACGGGTCTGTTTTCTCGTGTCCTTCCTGCGGAACAAAATCTCCAGTTGCGATGGAGCAGATTTCAAACTTTTTCGGTTCAAGGGTCGCTTTTGTGAATCCAGACGGGATTTCCGTGCCAGCCTGACCGTCTCAGTTCAGGACAAGTTGTGATTACTGGAAAAGAATGGAGTTTGTGAATTAATTAGATGCTCGCAGAAGAACAAAGTGTTCCAATTACAGATACAGAGTCTCAAACTGTTGGGAGAAGAGCTAGGCCAGTTCCACGCAAAGTCGATTCTGAGGATGAACAGCGTTGCGATTTTTGTGGTAAACCTTTCTCCGTGGCTCAATCCACATTAGGTGGTGCGGAACGGAGAAAATACTGTTCAAAGAGCTGTCAGAGCAGGGCTTCGCAGGGCAGAATAAAGGCTAGACTTGCAGCGCCGCCATCCAAGCGATATGCTGCCCGCCTAAAATTCTCTAACCCACTCTATTTCAATTGAGTTTCATCTTTAAGGAACGAATTAGGGCCTAGTCCTCCGCGCAGTAGCTAGTGGTCCTCTTAGGATCAAATATGCAAGCAGGGCAGAGTCCCTCTATTTCATCAGATTCAAGCATTGGTACATACTGCTCTCCGCACCGCGCACAGGTGGCCACCATTTCAAGAGAATTTTGGCCTGCCACTCTAATATCGATTGCTCAAGTAAAAGAAGAGCTTGTTGCACAACGCTTTTATAATTTCTCGCTCATATTCCTCCGAGCGATGCGTATAGCAAAGTCAATTGTTCTGTCCGATGCACCTTCTGCGAGGATGAAATAGTGTCGGAAGTGTGCTCTACATGTGGTCTTCCGAAGGATCTTTGTGTCTGCGAGGAACTTGAGAAGGAAGAAACTAGAATAGTCGTGAGATTGGAAATGAGGAGATTCAGAAAACCCACGACAATGGTTGAAGGACTCAATCCCAAGCGGTCAGACCTTGGAAAAATAGCTAGAGAACTAAAAAGCAAGCTCGCGTGTGGTGGCACGGCCAAGGAGGGTTACATTCTGCTCCAAGGCGATCATCGTGATCAAGTGCGCGACAGTCTGGTCAACATGGGTTTTGGAGAAAACACCATAGAAGTTCAGTAGTTTTTCAGGTCAAAGAACTTGGAAACAAAGGCAGAAAACGAACTCTCTGAAGAAGAGTCCGGTGAACCGACGATAAAATTGCGTCGCCGCCGACTTTCAGGGCGGAAGAAGTATTGCCCCAAGTGCTTTGCGCCTCTTGTACTTGCGAGCACGCTTTCAGGATGGCTTGTTCCGGAGTTTTATGCATGCACCAAGTGTGGGTACTCCGGCCATGTAGCTCTTGAGGACGCTCCAAAAGAGAAGTAATTCTTCATTCATTTCGAGTACCTTTTTTCGACTTTCTAGATCTTTGTATCTTGGGTTTTTTGTCTTCGAGCTCCTTCATTGCTTCCTCCAATGCCTTCTTGAACTCGTCGCTCATCGAGTCCGTAAAGTAAGCCAAGAATTTCGTTCCGGCCTATGATTCAAGTATTTCTCTGAAAATAGTTGGAGCGACCTTTCTGCATTCTGCCAGCATTGCTTCAGCCAGTTCTCTTATCTCCCATTGAGCTTGCTTCGCAGTTCTTAGGTAGAAGAAGTGCATCAGGCTTCTTGCATTCGCAGTTATTACTAGTTTCGTCCCGATGGATTGAGGGAGAACGAACCGCGCGTCCTCCTTTGGAACCTCAAGTTCCTTCAGCTTCTTGAAGGCTTCAATGGAGGTTTTTAGGACGCTTTGATAAAGCTGCAGCGCTTCGGGGTTGGTTTGAATCGATTGAGGGACTATGAAATCCTCTCTCTCGACAGCGCTGAACCTCTGGCTTTCCTGATCGTAGCTTGCTATTCTGTGGCGTACCAGTTGGTGTGTACATATTCTACTGACACCTTCAATCTCGAACATGAAAACGGCATGCTCGATCACATCGAATGTCTTGTCGCGAAGAGCTTTTGCTATCAGCTCCTTTTCATATCCGGGTTTCGATTGAATTTCTTTTTCAAGTTCCTCTATGGGCTTCGAGTTATAACAACGCCTCATTGCGAGTGCTACCATGACCTCGGGATTGGGAGTGTACCAGAGCAAACGAACTCTCATGACTTACCGGGAACAACCCCGAGTCATGAATATCTAAAGTCTTTTCCCGAATAGCCGTAATGCTTTAAGGAGAAACTTAGCCTAATTGCCTAGCATAAGCTCTCCTGGCGCGATTTGTATTGCAGATGCCGTCTTCTAATCGCCAGAATCGACATTATCTGGCTATGCTTCTGGCTATGGCGCTGATTATTCTGCTCTTGTTTGAATTTGCATCTTTCGCATTGGGCGCCTATTTTGTGTACAATCAGCCAACTAGCAACGTCGTTGCGCTGACCGAACACAGTGGGTCATCCACTTTCCTGAATTTGAATGCGAGTCAGTTGACTCCAAACTCGCCCAGAACAATTTGGATAGATCCTTCTGTAACTTACGACTCTGCAGGAAACGCCTTCATATTAGCAAATTCGGGATTCCTGATAGCTAACGTCACAACTGATAATCAGGGGGCGATTGCCGGGAACTACCGAATTTCTTCATCAGTTCTTCAACAAATTGCAGTGGATGGACAGAGTGTGCATGCTGTTTGGGTTGCTGGTATCGGCGGGGATCATCTTCCGGGCTCGACGCAATACATGAGCCTCACCTCAGACTCGACACAGAACTACACCTCTGCAACAGTCGGAAGGGGCGTCATTCTGTTCGTCACAGTTCTAACATTCGAAGTGCCAGTTAGCTTCAATTTGGGTGAGCTATTTTTGGTGCTTTGGACAATTTACATTATCCTCTTTGCCATGGCGCTGAATGGACCCTTCAGGAGTCTTTGGGGATCAGTGAAATCAGCAGCTAGTCGCGGCATAGCGGCGCTGACGGGCAATGCTATGTTTGCCACTCTGCTTATCTTTCCTGTGGTACTTTGGGGGACGGTTTTGTTGGCATTAATTCAACAGGCGGGAGGCATCTCATCAGGGAGTCTCCCGACAATTGATCCGTTGCTCGAATTCGTAGAATTGTCGATTGCCCCACTTCGTGAGGAGATAGGTTTCAGAATGATTCCAATTGGAGTTGCGGCGCTTGTTGTGCTTGTCTCGAGAGGAAAATTGCGGGATGGAATTCTGGCGCTCTGGCACCCATCGCGCTACCTGAAGAAGAACGATTCACCAGAAAGGTACAAGCGACATCTTCGACTGATGTACGTTATGATAGCGATTAGCTCGATTCTCTTTGGACTAGCTCACGTTCTCTTGGGCGCGGGCTGGGGTCCGGGTAAGATTGCCAGTGCCGCCGCGGCAGGCGTTGCACTTGGGGCTCTTTACTACGTTTACGGTCTGCCGTCTGCGGTCCTTCTTCACTGGTCGATAGACTACTTTCTGTCTATCTTTACATTCAACAACACTGCGCTGATCAACATTGGGAATTTCGTGACAGAATACACAATCTTTCTCGCCGCAATCTCCTCAATAGTTTTGATTGTACTCCTTATCAGAAAACTTAGAAAGAGCGAATCCGGAATGGAAGCGATTGGGTTGTTCTGCAATTTCAGAACCGTTAACTCTTCAGTTTTAAAAAACATGTTGTCGGGGAAGCATGATATTCGATTCCCCGACAAATCAAGCTCTTCCAAGTCTGTTAAGTAATCGAAAATACCGGAAGGTAGAGTAGTTAGTTCATTATCGGAAAGCACTAATAAGCTCAATGCAGGTAGTGTTGAGAAAGCGTCCTTATGTAGCTCCT
>JAJYUX010000058.1:0-2008 GCA_021792315.1 archaeon | reverse complement strand
AAGAAGTCTGAAGACTATTCTGAATGGTACACTCAAGTGGTCATGAAGGCCGAACTCGCAGATTATGCCAGCGGCAAAGGATTCATCGTCCTCAGGCCTTATGGATTCGAGATATGGGAGCAAATCAAATCATTTTTTGATTTGAAAATCAAAAAGACTGGCCACAAGAATGCATATTTCCCTACGCTGATTCCGGAATCACTACTTCGAAAAGAAGCTGAGCATTTTGAAGGCTTTACTCCAGAGGTCTTCTGGGTCACGCAGTCGGGAACACAGAACCTCTCAGAGAAGTACGCTGTGCGCCCCACTTCTGAGACGATTATACATGATTCAATGTCAAAGTGGATCAGGAGCTGGAGGGATCTGCCACTGTTGCTCAACGTTTGGAATTCAGTTCTTAGAGCAGAAATCAAATCAACAAAGCCATTCATTAGGAGTGCGGAATTCCTGTGGCAAGAAGGACACACTGCTCACTCGACAGAAAAAGAAGCTGAAAAAGAAGTAATGGATATCCTGTTAGTGTACCGTCAGGTTATGGAAGATCTTCTTTCCATTCCTGTGCTCATTGGGAGAAAGACGGACAAGGAAAAATTCGTCGGAGCTGTTTACACGACCACACTCGAGGCGATGATGCCTGATGGGAGAGCCGTTCAAATGGGAACTTCACATCATCTGGGGCAGAACTTCTCCAAGAATTTCGAGATAAGATTCCTTGGAGAGGACAGCGAACTCCACTTTGTTTGGCAAACCTCATGGGGCATTTCGTGGCGCCTAATCGGTGCGATGATAATGTCGCACGGTGATGACAAAGGTCTGCTCTTGCCGCCTAGGGTCGCTCCGATACAAGCTGTAATAGTGCCAATTGTCTTCTCTTCCTCGAAGAGCGCCGAAGTCTTGGCGAAATCCAGGGAAGTTTCTGAAGTGCTTGAAGGTAACTCCATCCGAGCCTTCTTGGATTCCAGGGAAAACTACACCCCTGGCTGGAAATTCAATGAGTGGGAGCTTAAGGGTGTCCCATTGAGACTCGAAATCGGGCCGAGAGATCTTGCGAGCGGAACTCTAGTAGTCGTCCGCCGCGATACTGGCAAGAAAGAATCCGTTCCAATTTCGCGGGTAGTTGAAATAGTAAAGCAACGGCTAGACGAAATCCAATCGACGCTCCTCAAAAAAGCAAGAGATCGTCTAGAGGAACAAACGACAAGAGCAGATTCCTACGGTCAACTAAAGGATACAATTGAATCCAAGGGTGGTTTCGTGCGAGCTTCCTGGTGCGGTTCTCAATCTTGTGAAGTCAAAGTGAAGGAAGAAACGGGTGCGGACATTAGATTGATTCCATTCGATGAGTCCGTTTCTTCAAAGTGTGTTGTTTGTGGCTCGCCAGCATCTCAGGTTGTCTATTACGCGAGAGCTTACTAAGCAAGTACGGATTTCATCGCAGAAACGACTCTCTTCAGTTCAGCTTGTTTGAGCAACGGTTGAATCGGGAGCTGGAAGATAGTCTTGCTGATCTTCTCACTGATTGGAAAATCTCCATCTTTGTAGCCAAACGTCTCTCTGTAATATGGTTGCAGATGAATCGGTGTTGGCCAAGCTACATCCGCTTCGATACCTCGTTCTCTCAGTTTCTGCACCAGTTTATCTCTCGAGATCCCGGCTCTTTGCTCATCGAGAATAAGTGAAAACAGATACCATGAGTGTTCCTTCGGCTTGTCCACTTTCTGAAAGCTAATGCAATCCAACCCTTTGAGACCGTCCTTCAGCGTTTGAACATTGTTCAGGCGTTTTGCATTCAACTCATCGAGCAGTCTGATCTGCTCGAGTCCCATAACAGCATTAACTTCTTGCATCCTGAAATTGTAACCGAGAGTCACCTGGTTGTATCGAGCGATCTGACCCTGATTTCTTGTCATGCGCATTTCATCAGCGAGTGAATCATTGTTAGTGGTGACGAATCCGCCTTCAGCCGTGTGGAGGTTCTTGGTTGCGTAAGTACTTAAGCAGGATATCT
>JAJYUX010000057.1 GCA_021792315.1 archaeon | reverse complement strand
CGTACCCAGAGGTGAAGAGGGTTTTGGAATATCTCAGAAAGAAACACTCGCTGGGTATAATCGCGAACCAGCATAGAAGCGTACGGGTTCACATGGAAAAGACCTGGGATATGGCAAAATACTTCAATTTCATGATACTTTCTGAGGAGGTCGGATTCAACAAACCGGATCCAGAGATGTTCAAGCTAGCTCTCGATAAGGCGAGGATCGACCCTTCAGAAGCATGGATGATCGGCGACAGGGTGGATGCCGACATCGGCCCAGCAAGAGGGTTAGGGATGAAGGCGATTCGCGTCTCGCACGATTCAGAAATGGCAATAATTGAACCAAATTCAGAAGAAGAGATACCTGATTTTCAGTTCAAGGATTTGCGTCCTCTACTTGATCTCTTCTAGCGAAATTCACAGTACTCTTCAACATATTCCACCGATAGCTTTCTAGCCAATTCGAGATCGAAATCTGCAATCCCGGGCACGCCGCACATCATCATCAAGACATCACACGACTTCTCAGTGACTTTGCTCCCATCAGAATCTCGGTATGGATATACCGCGATCAGATTTCTCGCCACTTCATCCTCGATGACGACTTCTACTCCTGAAAGAACGACCGGGGATCCCATGCCGATTCCTAGGAACCACTCGCCAGTGACGGCTTTGCGCATTCGAAGTGAGTCCTTGGAAATGGAAGCTAGATCGAAGGTGGCAATAGCAACCGCGCTCTCTGCCGATGCAATATTGTAAGAATCTACAAATGTGTTGATCGTGGGAAGTTCTCTCCCTCCGAGAATCTTTCTTGCTAGAGCTTCGCCTGCGGGTCTCGTCTTGGTCGGGTCAATCCCAACCTTCCAGTAAAAGTCTCTGTAAGCTCGAAACACGGGATAGTTCTTGATATCATCAAGCGATTTGAATTTCTCTCGAATTTCTTGGGACTTTTTCTTCTTGAACTCTTCCAGTCGTGGATCAGATCGCTTTACAACGAGATTCCTTATTTCGAATTCAACGACGCGCAATCCAGGGAAATTGCCGAGTAGATCTTGATCTGTTTGCAAGTCTGCTATATGTTATAATTCGAAATTTGGATATTTGAATCTGCGCATGTCTCACGTTTGCCAGTCGAGGAGGGTGAGCTGTCCTTCTTCTTTTTTCATCAGGTTAGACACCTTCACGCCGATTAGTCGCACCTTTCTGCCAGAGCTTTGGAACTCTGAAAGAAGCTTCTCAGCCTCTCTCTTCATTACGTCAATAGAATCTGAATAGGTAATCAACGACTTGGATCTTGTATGGGTCTCGAATCCACTGAACCTTATCTTTATTCCGACGCTTCTAAACAAGTAACCATCTTTGATTGTTCTGCTGTGAACTTCATTTGCAACCCCATCCATTGCCTGTCTTACTTTTGAGAAATTGCTTTCGTCCTCTTGGAATGTTGTCTCTCCAGAGAGTGAGAGTGTTGACCACCTTTCCTCGACCTGGTTCTCGTCTATTCCGTTGGCAACATTCATAAGCCAAATTGCGTTTCTACCAAAGGCTACCCTGAGCTCGTCTAGTGAAATGTTCCTCAAATCAGAAATTGTTTTGACTTTGAATTTGTCTAACAAGATTCGCTGCGTCACACTGCCCACACCAGGTATCTTTGCAACGTCAAGGGGGGCGAGAAAATCCAGTACTCTATCCGGGCTCACGATTGTCAAGCCGTTAGGTTTGTTCATGTCAGTGGCGATTTTCGCGACCGTTTTATTCTCTGCAACTCCAATGCTGCAAGTTATGCTTTCCCTCTCTGTCACGGTCTTTCTGATCGAATCAGCAAGAGCTTGGATCGAGACCGATTCCTCTTTCTTCATATCTCCGATCATTGATTTGATTCGATTGGTGACTTCGAGGTAGGCCTCATCGATACTGCCTTGCTCGACTTTGTCAGCAAACAACTGCAGAATCTTCATCACTCGTGTCGAGATCTGTTCGTACAACTCGAAATGAGGCACATCGTAATGGGCCTGTGGGCAGAGCTGCCAGGCGGTGGAAATTGGCATTCCCGAGCGAAGACCAAATTTTCGTGCAGGATAATTGCAAGCCAGAACAACCCCCCGTCCTCTACCTTCTTTGGGATCTGCACCGACGACGAAAGGTTCGTCTTTCAGTTCGGGTCTCTGGCTGAGCTCACAAGACGCATAGAATGAATCCATGTCGACATGAAATATGATTCTGTGAAATTCTCTTGAAATCAAATCTCACCCCAGTTGGTTTTTTCACTGCGCCTTTCGTCCATTTGCGATGGTAAATGCTTCTTTGAATTCCCTTAAATGCACGGACAACTGCATGTAAAAACCTGACGCAAGTTTGCAAAGTGGGGAAGATTTTCCGGGCTCTTCTGTTCCTATTAGGGAAAGACCGAAAATCTTACCCTATGTCATCTTGGTTATAGTTCTGATAGTAATCGGCCTGCTAGTTGGCACAATTTGGTTGAATTGGACGATTCTGGAGTCGATGTACCGGACTAAAGGCGGGTTGGACTGGTTCAATATTAATTTCTACGGAGGACTGACATTTCTCGTTGCAGGTCTCCTCGCTCTTCTCTTTGTAAATCCGATCCCAAAGAGAAGCGATCTCTTCGAGGGATTCAATGCGCTCATGGGCTTGCAATACAGGCAGACAACCTATGCTGCCTACGGAGGACAACTCGGCCAACGACGAATCAGGCCGATGTACATAAGACCAAGCGGTCTTCTCTGGGGTTTCTGGCAGCTTTTGAAATGGTCTGCTCTCTTTGCACTGTTCGCTGTGAACAATGGATTTCCAGGTTTTGGAAACCTGACGATTGAAATTGACATGGCTCTCAAGGGATATGGGAGCTCTGGCCTTGTTCCGAGAATTTTCGAGCTTCCTCTGAATCCTGCGTCATCTAGTGGAATCATCTCTCTAGTACCCACCATGGAAATCCAATTCCAGATCATTGTGTACATCTTGGAGGTGTTGCTGCTTGTGGCGGCACTTCGTTTCTTTCTGAAATTTGTGAGAGATGTGGTCATACGAGCAGGCGACAAGTGGCTAAGAAATTTGTGCGCTGTATTCTCTGCCATCGCGCTATCAATCTTCATTCAGATTCCGTACTGGGCAATGAACGTCACGATACCCTTTGAGTGGGGTGCAATTGTCACCGCAGTTGTCACGCTTATCGGACTGACGATATTCTTCCAGCTTAGGTCATCCAAGGAGACGGTCCCGATTATGCGAAGGAGGAGAGCCGCAGTTATTGCTGTGGCTGTGCTGATAGTAGCATTATTGGTTGTCAACTTAGGGGCGGTTGCGTATTATAATCTGAACTTCAACAACAATTATATCAACTTCCTCTGGACACCGCAGGTATCAAAGCAGGTGGCGGTCAGCAGCTGGGCTGCTGGGATTGACAACTTTACTCAATCAAGTATTAGTCAAGTTCCGCAAGGAAATGCTACGACGACTCTTTCTCTAATCAGAAACTGGGATACGAGCTCTTCCCAGACACAAAGCAAGAACCAGATTGGTGTGAACTATCTTCAGCTGAATACACCTTCCATCGTCTATGTTCACGGGGAGGAGTACTGGGTGACAACAACCACATTTTCTTATCCAAACCCAGGCGACTGGCGGGCTGTTCATTTGATCTATACACATAGTTCGAAGATTATTGTAATGAATACGCACACCGGAGAATTTGTTTCAGCTACACAAGCTTTTGATATTCCTTCGCAGCCATTGATGTACTATGGAGAAGACAATAGTCTCTCAAAAGGATTCTCAAATGATGTTTACGTAGGAGTGAAGGACGCTCCTCCCGAAATTGAAAATGTGACTTACAGCGGACAGCCAGACTATACGTTATGCGGCGCGCAGAGGTCCCTCTGGTTTTTGGAACAGGGGCAGCTTGGTTACGCCTTTTCCTCTCCGCAGAATTGCATAGCCATGCTTCATAATCGAGAAGTCTTCCAGAGAGTTCAGAATATACTGATTTCTGGATTGATTGAAGATGGTGCGACGTATCTGGTGACTAACGGCACATCCCTCTTTTTTGCAATCCAGGTGTACATCGACTATCCACTTCATTCTGGTTTTGCAAATGTTCCCGGTACTCCGATCCAGAACTACATGCGTTTCTTTGGGGTGGTTCTAGTAAACATTGCAAACGGTCAAGTGCAGGGATATACTCTGCCCGGAAACGACGACTTTCTCACCTCTTTCTACAAGCAGTATTATCCGAGCTGGGGGGCGATACCAAGTTGGTTGCAACCTCAGATGAGATATCCTGAACAACTTCTAGGCAATCAACAGTATCTTGGACAGCTGGACGCAGACTTCGTAGACCATGTGGGAAGCACGCAGGCTGACGCGAGCAACTTCCTTTCGGGCTCTCTATTCTATACTCGACCTAATAGCACTGAAGTACTATACATTCCGTTCGTAATCGGAAACAATGTCTCGTTTTCGGCTGTGCAGCTTGTGGAATACACCTCATCTTCTGGGAGAAATCTGGCTGGACTCTATGTTGTATATGGTGGGGATCAGTTGGGGAAGACGTACCTGTATCAGACAAACTCCACGGCTATTCAGGGGTTGCCACTGTTGGGTCCCAGCGCTGCGCTCAGCGAGTTTAACACAGACGCAGCGACAAAGACAGAGTTAACGCTTACAGGTGCGACTCCAGGTAACATATTGCTCTACCCTGTGAATGGACACTTGTATTATTTCATACCAGCGTATATCAGTCAGGCATCAGGCACTGGAGTCGTAGAGAAGAATCCCTTTGTAGATGTCATAGACGCAGAAAACTCCACTGCTCCAGTAACGTTAGTGCATACCAACTCATCTGAAATCAACACTTATGGATTCACCGGAGTCGGTCAGGTTTTCACGAATTCTACAATTAGAGCAGATTACATCTATAACTTTTTCAGATCTAGCGGCCTCGCACTTTCGAATGGCACGGTTTCAAATGCGAACATAATTGATTACTTGGGATCGACGACGTTCCAGACGCCATCTCAAAACAATACCGCAACTTCTTTCATAAGCAATTTCATTAAATCGTACGCTTCGAACACAACTATCACGAAAAACGCGATCGCGTTCAACTCCGTATTCTACTGGTCACCATCAGCAGGGCAGCTGAACTTTGGGTTCATCGTGTCGAACCAAGGCGTGACAAAGCTGTACTATATCAACGTAGTAATTGGCACCGCGTGACAGAATGAATTATGTCGCATAATGGGTCGATGCTTTCCCAAAAAGTGATCGTCCTGAAACTCTCGGGATCTCTGTTCTTTTCTGAAGAGTTCGAAAATGTAGTAAATTCGATTCGTCGCGTTTTCGATAAGAGAGACGACATAAGACTGGTTGTGGTCACTGGTGGCGGACAGGTTGCGAGAGAATACATCGCAGTGGCCAAGAGTCTGGGTGTGGATCAGGCTTCCCAAGACGAACTTGGAATCAAGGGTTCTCAAATCAATGCGAGCGTATTAATCAAAGCATTGGATGGGTTAGCTTCGAGTTTGCTTCCGACGAGTTTGACCGAGCTGGTGGAAGTTTTCGAGATTTCTTCCAGAAAGAAGAAGATAGTAGTCTGTGGGGGGCTCCAGCCTGGACAGAGTACAAATGCCGTCGCGGCGCTGGTAAGCGAAAAGCTTTCTGCAGACGTTTTCATAAACGCGACCGATGTGGATGGAGTCTATACAAAAGATCCGAGAAAATTCAGAAATGCTAAACTGCTTACCACGGTCACCACAGAACGCTTAGCGAGCATTTTGGAGTCTGAATCTATGAATGCGGGGGCATATGACTTGATGGATCCAATCGCGCTCAAACTCATCAAGAGGTCTAAGATACAAACATGGATCACGAAATGCGATGGATCTACCATTTGGAGTATTTTGGGCAACAACAAGATGAGTGGCACCAGAATAGTCTTCTAAGCCGCTTTGGATCGGAACTCTCCGAAGTCTAATTTATATCAGCCAGGAAAATAAACGGTAACGCTTTGGAGGGGTAGCGAAACAAATTGCAGATTCGCGCAAAGCCTGGTCAAACGCGGCGGACGATCTCTCAAGTGAGATCTGCCGAGACTCAAGATCAATCAAGCTTTGGTTGCGAAATCCGCTCCTTTAGGGGTTCATGGGTTCGAATCCCATCCCCTCCATTATCCCTCCAAACCCATTATGAGGTCGAATCCCAAAAGTGACCATTCCACGCCCTAAATCCAATCCGTCGACGTCCCCCATTCCCCAAAAGGTGGGATTTGAACCCAATTTATTGGAATGAAGCGTCTACTACAGGCCGAATCTCTGGGAATTAGCGATCACGAGGGTTTAGTCTATTCTTCATGTTTCAGTTGTTTGAACATATCTCATAATTCTTGTATGTTGTTTAACTCCCTTCAGGGTCTTTTCACCGATGAGGTAAGTTAGTTAGAGAGTTGGGAGGCTGTCTTATAATATAGGATAACGCTCCCTGCTACGCAGTAGTTTAACAAGGGCAGTCCATGTCCAAGTCTGCGTGAGTGTTTAGACGCGGAAGTCCTGTCATTGAGGGAGCAGATTAATTCGATTTCGTAAGCATGGATTGCTGAGATATTACTTCACAATGTCAGCGCACCGCACCTCAAGTTGGGCGCTCGGCCTGAGCTTGGGTTAACCTGCCATAATTTGAACACTTATCTTGCAAGTCTCGCGATTCTATCGCCGAGCGCATGGTGATGAATCCTCATGTGTAATCCAAATTCTCCAATATCATCTTCTCTGCGACTTCGCTCATCAACACATGATAATGAAGACATAGAATTCCAGAAACTCAGAGCGAACTCGTCAGGCTACTTCGAGCTTGAGAGTTGCTTTGAGCCCCTTGTACCTATTCCTAATCGTGACTTCGGTGACGCTAGCTGCCTCAGCGACGTCTTTTTGCGTCTTGTTTTCATTTTCCAATACGCAAGCAACGTACAGGGCAGCTGCTGCTAACCCCATTGGATCCTTACCTGCGGAAGTCCTATCCTCTTCTGCACGTCTCAGAATTGCAATCGCCCTGCGCTTGGTTTTCTCTTGCAGACCTACCTTACTTGCTATCCTCGCTATGCACTTTACAGGATCTACTACAGGCATCCGAAGGTCAAGTTCCCTAAACAATAGTCGGTAGCATCTCGCCAGCTCCTTCTTCTTTATTCCAGAGATTGCAGCAATGTCCTTCAGAGTGCGCGGAGTTTCAGTATCCCTGCACGCAGCATAGAGAGCTGCGCCAACAAGTGCAGAAATTGATCTGCCGCGTATGAGGCCGCGTTCTAGTGCCTTTCTGTAGATGTAGGCTGATTTCTCAACGACCACGTCGCCTACGTTTAGTTTGTCGACAAGTCGGTCAAGCTCGCCAAAGGCCTGTCTACGATTGCGGTCTGCCGAGGCATGCACCTGACTACGACCGTCCCAGGTACGGAGTCTTTCGATAGTACTCTTCATCGATGCTGGTAATGTCTTGCCTGAGGCGTCTCTGTTTTGAGAACCTATGACAGTCGCAAGTCCCATATCGTGCGTTGCAAGACTCGATGGGGGTCCGGTGTGAGCTCTGCTGTTTTTCTCTTCCTGTGAAAAAGCACGCCACTCAGGACCAATCTCTGCAAGTTTCTCCTTCATGACAAAACCGCAGTTGGTGCAGAAAAATTCTCCGCTAACATGATCCATCGCGGAGGGCCCTTTGCCGCATCTGGGGCAACGGTCCGTGGTTCTTCCTATTTTTCTTAGGTTTTCAGATTTGCGAGGAACTACGCTCAACTAGACACGGGCCCGCTTCTCTTCTTTTAGTAGTCTGCAGCCTAGCGTCTGCCCTTGCGGAATGATTTTTGATTGTTGATGTTATCACAAACGGGGCAGCTGAGATTACCTCGCTCATCGCTGCGCATCCTTATGCCGTGTTTCGTACACATCGTTGATTTTGAATTGCTAGACACGAAAAAATGGCAGCTTGCCCGATATAAGGCACTATCTATTCAAAAAAGAGAAACAATTTTCCTCTGTTATTGGCTCGAGCACGTTATTTGTCCGTCTATTATGATGTTTTTGGCTTGGTAGGGAAGCAAATCTTCTTGGAGATCAACACGAGGGAAAATGGACGAAATGATAATCGTTGCTTTCTATCGATAATTTGCTTTGTTTCTCGAAGCTTTGTGCAAAAGCTAACACACTTAAGCAGGTTTGTACACCAACAAATTGCAAATAGAATTGCCAGCTAAGAAGAAAGCTCAAAAAGGTAAGAAGAAGTAATCACACTAGTAGCCTTTCGGTCACTTGCTCGCTTGTTGATTTATTACCAAAAACAAGTGGGCTGATGACTGCTTTTTGTTAAAACCCTGATATTGCCCCCAGTTTCTCTTGTCGTATCTTAGCGTACACATTAATGCGATCAATGATGAGAACGTTTCGTAGATCCAAGAGTTTGAAAACGGCATTTCGTAATAATATCCACTTTCAAAAATCTCTTAATAGTCGTCGATAGAGCAGATAGTTGAAGCGTCTATAGAAGATGAGTTATGGAAATAGGGGAAACAATAGAAACAGATCGGGGGATCAGCGCGGAAATAGCGGGTACTACGATCGACCTCCAAGAGTAATGCATGATGTCACATGTTCGGACTGCGGGAAGAAGACCCAAGTCCCATTTGAACCTACTCAAGGCAGACCTGTCTACTGCACAGAGTGCCTCCCGAAGCACAGGGCTCCGAAAAGAGAATTCTAACCTTTCTATTATGAAAATAAAGTTCCGATAGACGATTTCTCTCCATTACGCATTTTTTTCCTGGTCTTCTTGTTTGAATGTTTGCAAAAATCACGATTGCGTGAGCTGTTGCTTTCACACTGAGATGCTCCTCTTGGACGAAGATGTCGAACGGATCAGTGGACTGGGTTATGAGGAAAAGTTCTTTGTAGCAAAATCGCAAGGCTTCAAGGTGTTGAAGAACAGCAGAGCAGGCAGATGCGTTTTCCATGACGAAACTCGATGCACAATCTATGAGAACAGACCGAAGGGATGCAAGCTCTACCCAATTATCTTTAACGAAGATTTGATGTCGGCCGTGAAGGACGATCTTTGTCCGTACCGGGAAGAATTTAGGCTGTCGGCGCAAGCAAAACGAGAACTGTCAGATGATGTTTATCCACAGTTACTCGCCGAAAGATTGGAAAGAAAAGCCGAAAGGCGATAGATCGAAATCCAGCAATGATTTGTGTTTGAACAATCTTTCGTAATGCTATTCGTTGATGGTGAGAGAGATGTCGGACTGTTTAGCCTCTAGTATTTGAGCCCTACCATTTTTATGCAGCGCCTGGGATGCGAAACCTCATTTCTTTATTCCCTGAACACTGCCGGCCCTCTTTTGTTTCGAAAGTTGAAAATCTTACTTCTTCGCGTATATACTAGCTTAGGGAGAGTATTGGCTGAACAATTTTTCTTGCCGCATACCAAGGCGCTCATCAGCATAGAAAACGTTGTAGCTTCTGCCAGCGTAAACCAGACGATCGACTTGAATCAAATCACACGCACCTTCGCTGACGTTGAATACCATCCTGATCAATTCCCTGGCTTGGTCTTCAGACTGAAGCTTCCGAAAACCGCCACCTTGATTTTCAGCTCAGGCAAGATGGTTTGCACCGGCTCCAAATCATCGGAGCAGGCTTTCAAGGCTGTAAAGTTAGTAGCCCAAAAATTGCGAAAGGGAGGGATCGACATCAGAAATGAGCCGACCGTTGTCGTTCAAAATATTGTTGCATCAGCATCGCTCGGCGGCAGGATCCACTTGGAAGAAGCTGCGCGGCAACTCCCGAAATCTATGTACGAACCAGAACAATTCCCGGGTTTGATCCACAGAATGTCTGACCCGAAAACGGTGATCCTCCTCTTTGCTTCAGGAAAACTAGTGTGCACGGGCGGAAGGACGGAGGCGGATGTCTATCGAGCAGTGAACAACCTGCACGCGACTCTAGAACAAAAAGGATTAATGATATACGCCTAAACTATTCTAGCACAGTAATTGCCTGACGCTGATCTTGCGCAATTGTGATTCGAAAACAGAGTGAAGCTGTAACGTTCTCATTTGTGAAACACGAATTGCCTACGCAGAGAAGCTCTCGCCGGTCGAAGATGAATCAGGAACCCACACGAAAGGGTGTAGCTCGTTACTTGGATTCGCAAAAAAGATAGACGGACAAGCGCGGCCATTTTTGTATATCCTCTAACCCAGGCGCGCATTTCTTGTGGTAGCTCTTCTTCTTTAGGAATCCCTTCTTTACCAATTGACTTTCGGGATTACACATGCGCTTTGCGCAGTTGGCCATTGCGGCTTTACCTCATTTCAGACGGACTATGATGCGAGTGCATCGAACGTCTCTGCCTACCTGTGGTTGTTATTCCCAACCATGTTTCGTAGACTTCGCCTAGGAACAACCAGAGAGCTACCTGTAGTATGAAACCGCGAGCCTCTCGGCTGGCTTGCCTTC
>JAJYUX010000056.1 GCA_021792315.1 archaeon | reverse complement strand
TTTCTCACCGAAAGACAATAGCGAGAGCTCGCCTGGCCATATCCTTTACCCTTAAGTGGATGGTACAATAGGGACAAATCCCAAAGCGTATATTCGAGAGACTGTTGAAAGGGTCGAAAAGATAATTCAGGCCCTTGACTCTCAGGAGCTGTCTGAATCTGAAAAATCAAGCGTGCAACGGTACGAGGAGAAATTGAGAGCACGCACCAAGACTCTGCTTTAGGAGTTGGTTGGAATGTTTGAATGCTAAAAGCCATTTATTCGAGAGCCTTCATAACACAAATTATCTTGGCCAAGTGTCAATCTAGTGAAGGCTGTGTGAAGAAGGCAACGCAACCCACTGGATTTTGGTAGAGTACAGCTGTCCTATGCTTCCGAATGAAGAACGCATGTATTTACTGTGCAAAGACCATCTGCTCCACGCGCAGAGCACTTTAGCGGAAAACTAAGGGTGAGCCAAAGTCTCGAGAGACTTTCGACGCAGGTACATTGTAGCGTAACCACTAAGGAAGGCTTGTAGCTTTCTACACCCCCACATTCTTCAAGGTAGCATTTGACTCTCATGTCAGGATGTCGGATGGACGGGTAGAAGAATCGAGTCGCTTCCGAGCGCACTTGCGGCTCGGAAAAAACTGTCCCCGCGTGGAGTCAAATAAACACAATAACCAAAATGGATCACGCCTTTAGACATGGTGACATAAATCAGAAAGCTAGGATCTTACTCAGTATCGGAAGACGATCCAACTCTTCAAGAACTAATATTTGTAATAGTAATCCCCTTTGTCATAAAGGGCAAACTTGCCGCATTTTGGGCACCTTTCCGAATTGCCATGAATCTCTGCAATCCTGAAGGATTTTTTATCCATCTGCAGTTCAGATTCGTGTCGAAACCTACACTTGCGGTTCTTGCAAACTAGGAGTAGAGGCAAATAATCCGTTACTAATTTGAAAGCATTGACCGTTAAAAGATATACAAAAATTCTGAAGAAAGTAGTCTATTCAAAAAAAGATAGACTGACTCTCCCTTCAAGGTTATTGACCAGACTATTGAACAGGTTCGGTCAATGTGGAGTCTTCGGTCTTGTTTTCGCCGTCTGATTTTCCTTCGGTTGCTCCTAGCGCCTTTGCAGTCGCAAACCTAGGACCAACAGATTCAACCTTAATCCTTACCTTGTCGCCCACTTTAGCACCATTTACGAAGATGATGAATCCTTGTAATTTTGCTACGCCGTCGCCTCGTCTTGAAATCTCGGTTACCTCGACATCGTACTCTTTCCCTGCTTCAACCGGTTTTGGACCCTGGTCCATTGAAGAACGTCCGTATCTGTCGTTTCCGCCGTAACTACCGCCGCCGTATCTGTTTCTGCTTCCGTAACTCATTTTTCTATTACGCTACTGTATCTCTATCTCTGTGCTTTGGACCTTATAAGCAGTTGTATTCAATGCTAGTGGTTTGAGTCTGCATCGCGAGCAGCTCTAGCTCTTCTAATGGCCTTTGCCTTCGGAAGGATGGCATCGCTTCTCCTGATCTCCTCATCTAGTATTTCGTAGGCCCTAAAAGCGTCGGCCTTCTTGACCAGTATAACCGTGTCCTCATCTATGAACGAATGAACCACACCGATACCTTTTCGATACAATAGCTCAGATATGAATAGACCGAATTCAGAATCTCGTTTCGTCTGAGAGGAAAGATGGAGTGTGAGCTTTGAAAGTCCTTTCAACTCTCGGGCAATGTTGATTTTCCCCAATCCTGAACGAATTGAAGAAATGTATTCGTTCTTGCCAGCAATGAGTCTGATGAGCCCAGAAGACTTGAAGATGTCCGGAGTTTCGTCAAGTCTCTCTGAAACCTCAGCTATCCTCTTCAAAACATTAGGAAGCTCTGATTTCCTAGGGCGAAGTGTAATGTCTGCAACATCGCTCGTGAGTGTAATTGTTGCGTCTTTGAGAAATTTCAAGCGTTGTGGTTTAGCATCGCTTCCTTGAACCAGAGAATCTGAATATCTCTTGATTGCAACGACAAGCGAATTGATAGTGGTTGCCCTTCCGATCATTCTCTCGACATCATGCTGTATGATTCCGGCAAGGGCGTGATAATTAATGATCTTCAGTTTCAAGCACGTGAAAAACGCGTGGTTGTTGACAACAACGTTTTCAACTGCCGCGGGAACGGTGAGATTGCCTCGTTTCAATTATTCGGAACTATATCAAAAGATGTAATATGTAAGTTTTAACTTGGCATAGATGTATATAGTACGTAATACCTATTACATTTGATATTGATGAGAATTAGTTCTGAACGTGTTCTGAGGTTAAGGAACATCAGATTTGCGACAAAGAAATTTCTTAAGAGCGGTAAATCGATGAATCGTAGAGAGAAGTAGTTGAAGTCAAACTGGCACAACAAGCTTCTTTCGCCACTACAGAAAGTGGTCAACGTGTTCTCATTCTAAAACAGGGTTCGTCTGAAACTAAAGGCAACGAAGCTCTCAGAAACAACATCTGGGCAGCCCAAGAGATAGCGCACATCGTGAAATCAACGCTTGGTCCGCGCGGGATGGATAAGATGCTCGTTGATGGAACGGGAGACGTTACAATAACAAACGATGGGGCTACGATACTCAAGGACATCGACGTACAACATCCAGGAGCAAAGATGATCGTTGAGATTTCGAAAACGATTGACGCCGAAGTTGGAGATGGAACAACTTCAGCTGTAGTGCTGGCAGGCGCTCTACTTGAGAATGCGGAGGAGCTCATAAACAAGGGCGTCCATCCTACAGTTATTGTCGAAGGTTACAGAATGGCAGCTATTGAAGCTCAAAAAATTCTGGATAAGATCTCTGTGGCTGTAAAACCGGATGACCGTAAAACACTGGCAAAGGTCGCGATGACCAGCATGGCTTCAAAACTAGTTTCGAACGATAGTGAACACTTGGCAGATTTGCTGATAGGTGCACTTCTACAGATTGCTGAAAAGACCCCCGAAGGGAATTTCAAAGCTGACATTGACTATGTGAAAGTCGAAAAGAAAACTGGAGGATCTGTAGCAGATACCAAATTCATCAAAGGCATCGTCTTGGACAAAGAAGTAGTTCATTCAGGGATGCCCAAGCGCATAGAGGACGCAAAAATTGCACTGGTCAATTCGCCACTCGAAATAGAAAAGACAGAACTTACGGCAAATATCGAGATAAAGAATCCCGCGCAGATGCAGCAATACCTTGACGAGGAAACGAGGATGTTGAGGGAAATGGTCGAAAAGATCGCCAGCGCCGGGGCCAATGTTCTGATTTGCCAGAAAGGAATTGATGACACTGCCATGCATTACCTTGCAAGATCTGGTATCCTCTCAATAAGAAGAGCGAAAGAGTCTGACATGACAAATCTTGCAAAAGCAACAGGTGCAACGATAGTAACCGGGCTTGACGAGATAACAAAAGGAGATCTAGGGCAGGCGGGTCTAGTTGAAGAAAGAAAGATCGAAAACGACAAATGGACATTCATAGAAGGCTGCAAGAACCCAAAGGCCGTGACCATCTTAATCAGAGGTGGAAGCCAGAGAGTCATTGATGAAGCCGAACGAGACGTACACGACGCAGTCATGGTGATCAAGGATGTTCTGGAGGCTCCAAAAATAGTTGGAGGCGGAGGAGCGGTTGAAGAAGAAATATCCACGCAGTTGGTAAAATGGTCTTCCTCATTACAGGGTAGAGAACAGTTAGCCGCGCTGAGATTTGCAGAAGCGCTGGAATCGATCCCGATAGCTCTGGCTGAGAACGCAGGCTTTGATACTCTTGACATTAGAGTAGAGCTCAGAGAGAAGCACAGGAATCCAAAGAATATCTGGTACGGTGTTGATGTTTTGGGTAATGGGGTTGTTGATCTCTTCACAAAGGATATCGTAGAACCAGTAGCCGTAAAGAAACAGGTGATTGAATCGGCGACCGAATGCACATGCATGCTGCTTAGAATTGACGATGTCATAGCTGCGAGCAAATCGTCTGGTCTATCAGGAATGGCTTAGGAAGTCCTAGAATGCCCATCATAGTATCACTTAGCGGAGATTACGCCATTGACTGTACAAATGTGAATAAGCATGGAGTTCCGAAAAATAGAGATGAATTCTGTCACTTCAACGCTAAAGAGCATCAATGGCAGTACTGGACTAAACTTTCTTACACGGCGAAGAAGAGTATCCTGAGCGAGCACACAAATGATGGCAAGTGTGTTCTCTGCAACATAGATGAAAGACTGAGAGAAATGTAGGAAGTCGCTTTGGATACTTCCGCCGAGATATCGGTTGCTACAAAAGAAGAGGCGTATTTTGCAGCTTATTCTGAGAGAGTTTCCAAAATGAAGAATTGGCAGCTTGTAGGTGAGCTCGCAAACAGAATGGCTGACCTCGATGATCTGGAGGCTACAGATCATGATAGTGCGGCCGTTTTGTTCAGGAACAAGACGTCAAGGCAAGTCGAGATACTCATCGAAGAAAATCAAAGGAGAAAGAAGATTTGAGAGATTTGTATTGGGAATTTAAAAATGGCAATAGTCCTAAGCTTCGCGAAACCTGGATGAATCATAAAGGATTTCTGTGTCATGAGTAGCCAAGGCGTTACTCTCAAAGTCATCGAGGCCTACAGCCGAGACGTAGGGCGATCCGTAGTTCGGCTAGATTATGATGCTATGGACTCCCTGGAGGCCACAGCGGGAGATGTCGTTGAGATCATCGGCAAACGAAAGACGGTGGCCAAATGCCTTCCGCTTTATCCTTCGGACGAAGGAAGAGGTTTGCTCCGGATTGACGGTCTTGTCCGGAACAATTCGGGTGTCGCAATCGGTGATACAGTGACGGTCAAGAAGATCAAGGCGATTCCTGCAGAAAGGGTCGTGGTCGTACCTTTAGAGTCAATCCCACCGATCGACGAAAGATACTTAGCTGACGCCTTGGACGGCATTCCAGTTGTAAAGGGCGACAACATCATGATTCCGTATTTTGGCGGTCGGCTAACCTTCCAGATCGATGGAGTTTCACCACTGACCACTGTTGTGACGATTACTCCGAGAACTATCTTCGCGATTTCTGAAAAAGATGGAGGCTTGAGAGGAGTTCCTCAAGTCGCCTACGAAGACATAGGAGGAATGAAGGAAGAGATACAAAAAGTACGCGAGATGATCGAGCTTCCATTAAGACATCCAGAAATTTTCGAAAAATTAGGCGTCGAGGCTCCGAAGGGAGTATTGCTCTACGGGACACCGGGTACTGGAAAGACATTGCTCGCGAAGGCGGTGGCCAACGAAAGCAGTGCGCATTTTATCAGCATTTCAGGACCAGAAATAATGAGCAAGTTCTATGGTGAGAGCGAAGCTCGCGTAAGAGAAATTTTCAAAGAAGCAAAAGAAAAATCTCCAACGATAATTTTCATAGACGAAATCGACAGTATCGCTCCCAAGAGAGAGGAAGTCACTGGTGAAGTAGAAAGGAGAGTGGTTTCACAACTTCTTGCTCTTATGGACGGCTTGGAAGCGCGCGGCAAGGTGATCGTCATTGCAGCGACGAATCGCCAAAACGCAATAGATCCAGCCCTAAGGCGACCGGGCAGGTTCGACAGGGAAATCGAGATCAAAGTTCCCAACAAGGCTGGCAGGTTTGAGATACTTCAGATTCACACGAGGCACATGCCTTTAACCGAGGAGGTTGACCTAGAAAAACTGGCAGCAGTTACTCATGGCTTTGTCGGAGCTGATCTAGAGGGTCTTTGTAAAGAATCAGCCATGAAAACCTTGAGGCGCGTTTTGCCGGAAATGAAGTTAAGTGATGACAAGCTGACTCCTGAGTTCCTAAACAAGCTTCAGGTTACTTCAGGAGATTTTCAAAGGGCTTTGAAGGATATAATTCCCTCCGCCATGCGGGAGGTTTACGTAGAGACTCCTGATGTTCATTGGTCTAACATCGGTGGACTCAATGCGACGAAGAGAGAACTTCAAGAAGCCGTGGAGTGGCCCCTGAGATATCCTGACCTTTACACTGTCGTAGGATATGTAATGCCGAAGGGGATAATGCTTTACGGCCCCACCGGTACTGGAAAGACACTACTTGCAAAATCAATCGCTACAGAAACTGAATCGAATTTCATCAGCGTCAAGGGGCCTGAGCTCCTTTCCAAATGGGTGGGTGAGTCGGAAAGAGGTATCAGAGAAGTCTTTAGACGAGCTAGGCAGGCGTCACCGTGCATAATCTTCTTTGATGAAATAGATGCTCTCGCCCCGGTAAGAGGCTTTGGGGGAAACAGCACTGTCGGAGAGCGAGTTGTAAGTCAGCTGCTTACTGAATTGGATGGAATACAATCACTAAGTGGCGTCGTAGTTCTGGCAGCGACGAACAGATTGGATATGGTGGACCCAGCTTTGCTCAGAGCGGGACGCTTTGATAAGCTCCTATACATTCCACAGCCCGACAAGAATGCAAGAAAACAGATACTCTCGATTCAGTTGAAGAGTAAAGTGCTGGGCAAAGATGTGGATTTAGAAAAGCTCGCTGAGCTCACTGATGGGCTGAGTGGAGCAGACATCGCTTCGATTGTAAGCACTGCCATATCATTGGTTCTTCAAGAGTACATTAGCATCTATTCAAAGCTGGAGGACGTGAAAGCGCATTCGGCCGAAGTGGTTGCAACGATGCGACATTTCGAGTCAGCTATTCGCAAAGTCAAAAGGTCAAGAGATGGGAGACCTCTTGAGAGACCTGTTGCCGTTTCATACTACAGGTAACGCGTCAAAGACTATGAAAAAATTGCAAGTTAGCTGAGGATGGCTTGTACTGGTTGAGAGAGGGAAGCATTCAGAAGATTGAAATCAAAACAGTTGAAGGTAGGCTTCTAAATGGGTCGTACAAAGTAAATGAGTTCAACTGGAAAAAGGAGAGCGGGGATTACGAACTCCTATTCAAAGTGGGACTGCAGAAGATTTCCGTTTTTACCTAGATGCCAGTGGTTTTCACTGCGAATGTCTCGCTTGAGAGACATGAGTCTTCCGGCATTCCTGGCGAAAGGATGGGCGTTGGCTCGATTACACTAGATCTTTCCAGAATTGTGGACCCAGGAAACGTTGTCGGAATTGATCTTGATAATGAGCAATTGAATTTTGCTCGGTCCGAGGCAACATTCGTATCTCCTGACCGTATCGCCGTCAAGTTAAAAGCGTGGAGATTGAAGTACTCAAAAAATTATATCATATAAAGTGCGCAAGCTGATTGTCTCTCGTATGCCTAGCCAACCGAGCCCGCCATTTCTAGCTGTATCATTCTGTTTAATTCTACTGCGTACTCCATCGGGAGTTCCTTTGTGAACGGTTCTATGAAACCCATGACTATCATGCTAAATGCGTCCGATTCGCTAATTCCGCGACTCATAAGATAGAATAGGGCTTCGTCACTTATCTTTCCAACCGTGGCTTCGTGTGTTACGTTCGCCGTCTCATTGTCAATTTCGTTGTATGGATAGGTGTCAGTCCGTGACGCTTGATCAAGCAGAAGAGCATCGCATCTTACACTTGATTTAACGCCGTTTGCACTCTTTTCGACATGAAGGAGGCCTCGGTACGTAGTGCGGCCTCCGTCTTTGCTGACAGACTTGCTTGTGATTCTTGAGCTAGTGTACGGTGCCATGTGAATAATCTTCGCCCCGGCGTCCTGGTGCTGATCCTTGCCTGCAAATGCAATGGAGAGAACTTCTCCCTTTGCCCTTGGGCCCATGAGGTAAATCGATGGATACTTCATAGTTAATCTGCTACCGAGGTTTCCGTCGACCCATTCAACAGTTGCGTCCTCATACGCGTATGCCCTTTTTGTGACCAAGTTGTAGACGTCTTTCGACCAGTTCTGAATTGTCGTGTATCGTACCTTTGCGCCCTTCTTCGCGATGATTTCCACTACCGCAGAGTGAAGCGACTCTGAAGAGTAGACTGGAGCCGTACAACCTTCGATATAGTGAACTTCAGAGCCTGGTTCCAAGATGATGAGCGTCCTCTCAAACTGTCCGACGTTCTTTGAGTTGATCCTAAAGTAAGCTTGGAGTGGAACGTCTACCTTGACTCCAGACGGAATGTAGACGAAGCTACCGCCGCTCCAGACCGCACTGTTAAGTGCTGCAAACTTGTTGTCATTTGGTGGAATGATTGTACCGAGATAGCGCTTTACAATATCTGGATATTGTTTTACGGCAGAGTCTGTGTCCAGGAAGATAACGCCCTTCTTTTCCAAGTCCTCGCGCAGCGAATGGTAGACTACCTCGGATTCGTATTGAGCACCAACGCCCCCAAGGAATTTTCTTTCGGCTTCAGGTATGCCCAGTTTTTCGAATGTCCGTCTGATATTCTCGGGAACGTCTTTCCAATTAGTTTCCATCTTGTCGGCGGGTTTTGCGTAATAGTAAATGTTGTCAAAATCTATCTTTGAAAGATCGCCACCCCAGTTTGGCATTGGCCTGTCCACAAAGTAATCATAAGATTTGAGTCTGAAATTCAGCATCCATTCTGGCTCATTCTTCATTTTAGAGATTTCAATCACAGTGGATCTGGTCAGCCCTCTGTGCGACTTGAATACGAGGTCTTCTGGGTCCTTGAAATCGTATTTGGTATAATCTTCGTTAATGATCTGTTGTAGCATATTCAAATCAATTATGACATATGTCATAGATGCTTATACACCTTGTTCTCGAGTAATATGTTGAGATCGGGTAAGGATCGTTCGAAAGAAAGACACTTGAAAACGTCCTGCGCCAAAGGTTTTTTCGGCCAACTGCGTTGTTCCTAATGGAGCAGAATGGCCGACATAGAGACCATTCCTTGTCGCACTACCTCACCTCGCTTTTAAGACGTCGAGATTATATTGTAGGTCTCCATTTCCCAACCTAAATCTCCAAATTCTCCTCAACTGGGTTTCTGCTTGTGTTCGTTCGCAATCAGGCATCCAATACAACCAATCCAATGGCCCAAAGAGATGGAAATAGACAGAGAATCTAGTTAGACAGCCTAATTACGCCCACAAATCATCGGGTTAGATCAGATGGACTAATGAGGCTCACGTTAGCGTACTAGATCATAATGTCCTGCTCGCTTCTGCCACCTCAACATATCATTTATTGCTCTGCGATGTCTTATTCACAATGCGAAGGACTATCTCTATGTTCATTAAAATAGGAAATGTAGTACTGACAAAAAGTAGTGGGGCCGAATATACCATACAAGGGTACATGGGTGGCTCAATTGAAATTCGCGGCCGTGTTCAGTCTGAGGAAGATGTCAAGTTGACCGACGCAGAACTATACTTGCTCAGGGAAGGTCAAATACAAGAGATAGAAGTTTTGACAGACGATGGCAAATCGATGACCGGATTGTACAAAATAAACGAGCTGAATTGGAAAAAGGAAAAGAAAGATGATGGTAATTACGAACTCGTTTTCAACATAGGGTTACAAAAACAATAGAGCGTCTCATTCCAGCAGCTAGCCTACCATTAGCTACATTCAATTCTTGTTATCTGGGTGGAGTCAATCTAATCTGAATGCTTTCGCGGATGATCTAGTCTAGAAACCGTCCAGGTTGCATGATGCAACAACTTCGCATTGTAACCTTCATTCGAAAGCATCTGTTTCACTCTGACCTTGGCGTCATCTACATCGTAAGCAAGTATCTCGAATTCTCTCCGTAGATCTATGCCAGTCGAACCCTTTGTTGCATGCTTAGACTGCTTTTCCATGTTTACTTTGACTTGAAACTTCCTCACTGCTTATCCCATCCGGACCTAATAATGAACCCTATCTAGTTTGTCTGCAATGTCCCATGCTCAACTATTCTGATTCCAGTCTCAGGATACTTTGTTATCTGGTTCGAAACAGATTTCTGAGCATGTTTCATGTGATCAGCGCATAACAGATATGTTCGCATTTCTTTGGGGAGTGTAGGCCAGCTGTACTCTATCAAAACCCAATGAGTGGCTCTGGTAGTACAACCTTCGCTGGACTGACATGTAGCCATAATTATTACACTGCGCACGTCCTATAAATCAGTTCTGAGATACCACGACCCGTTATGACCATCGACGACTACCGGGAAAGCCAGCAATCTGATCATTTAGTTGTATATGACTTCGAATTGACTGCTAGGTAGATGTCTTTACATGGACATTCAATGTACTTGATAGTACGATCTAAATTGGGTGCAGTATACAGTATGGAGGAGGGTCAAGAACAATCCGAAGCAATAGAACAAGAGCGCGAACTGGATACCACCGAAGATGTCGAGTCGGTTGAGGAAGCTGAAGAGCAAGAGCCTGAGTCAGAAACCGAGGAAGAATCGGAAGAACATGAATCAGAGCAGATAGAAGAAAGAGAGGGAGAGAAGAAATCTGAACTAAAGAAAGCGGAGAGAGGCAAAATAGGGAAATGAATTAGTTCTTATTTCTGAGAAGCCGACGCGTTTAGAGATTACAACCAGAAAAGAATCCATTCAGCCCTCGAGTACAAGACACCATTAATTCCT
>JAJYUX010000055.1 GCA_021792315.1 archaeon | reverse complement strand
CATCACCACAAGGTGGATTCTGTTTAGTAATATGCTTTCAATGTACAATTGTCAGTTCAATTCTTCAAAACGAATAAAAGAGGAAACAATTCATCATCTATGACATGCCACAAGAAGAACAGGAATTGTACAAGAATTTGAAAAGGATAAGCTGGCAGTACGAGAATTGTCTTTCATGCATTTGGTTCAAACCGAACGATCCAATAAACGCAGATGTCTTTGAACGGGGACTGTGTGTTCACGCAAAGATGAAAGTATTCAATCTCATTGTATCCGGAAGGGACTGGTGCAATCTTTTCAAGGAAATACCTCAAAAGACAATTGATGCCCTGCAGGAACAGGCAATGAAAGAATAGATCTTACCTATTCAGAGTAGTGGACAAGAGTCAGGATATCGTATTTCTTTATCTTGTCCCTTCCATGAAGGAAGTCCAGCTCAACCAGAAATCCAAAACCCGCGACGATGCTTCCTAATTTTTCGACTAGTCTTGCTGTTGCTTCGGCAGTTCCACCAGTGGCTAAAAGATCATCAATGATTGCGACTCTCTGACCAGGCACCAAACCATCGGTGTGAATCTCGATAAACTCGGATCCGTACTCAAGTGTGTATTCCATGGTATAGCGTTCAGCGGGCAGTTTGCCCTTCTTTCGCGCTGGAACAAAACCAATTCCTAAGTTGTATGCGATCGGAGAGCCAAGCATCAGTCCTCTCGCTTCGATTCCCACAATGGCATCGATCTTCTTCTTGGCAAAATGAGCTGTCAAGATGTCTATTGAGGACTTAAACGAAACTGGATCCTTTAGAAGAGTAGTAATATCGATGAAATTAACTCCTGGCTTCGGCCACCCCTTCACTACACGAAGCTTGGATCTAAGTTCTTGCTCAGTGGGAAGTGACTTCACATGAGACATGGTTTGACGACCGCTATTTGAACTACGTTGCAGCGCTATGCCTTTAGAGTTCCTTCAACCGATCCCATTTGAATGATATTTCGTAATTGCGCCTTTTGGATTACCGCTTGATTTATATTGAATTTCAGCGAATCAGACAAACCGTCTCTAATGTCTGCCGAAAAGCAATTCATCGCGCGTAGAATCAAGTGGCAAGACCAGATTCTCGTGAATATCTGTGACGAGGAGCTCCTCGGCACGATAGTGAAGGGCGGGAACACCGATATGGAGATTTCACGGGACTATTTTGGAGGCGACATCGTCAACGCCAGAGAAGCTCTAGATTTAGTGCGCGGTTCAAGCATCATCAACCTCGCGGGAACAAGAATCGTTGAGAGAGTGGTGGAAGAGAGACTGGCTTCTGAGCACGCCGTAAAGCAAGTCGGGTCGGTATCCTTTCTAATGATTTACAAGTTCAGTCACTAGATAATGGACGAATTAATCGTCTCGGATCGAATCGAATGAAATATCTTAGAGAACGAGACGAATCGGGAGAGGAGAGCACCCAGAAATACCACAAGCTAGCCGAAAGAATCGACAAACGCGACCGCGTCATTCTCAAGAATGAGGAAGAGCGCGAGGTTTTCGAGGAGGTGTTTGACCGCCAGACTCGCATGGTACTCTACGATCTTGCAAACACAGACGCTTTTTCATATCTTAACGGAGTGATAAGTTCTGGAAAGGAAGCCAGAGTCTACTGGGGAGTTGACTCGAAGGGAAAAGACGTTGCAGTCAAGATATATCTCGTCGCCTCGTCCGATTACAAGAAACGGCTGCAGTACATCGTGGGAGACCCTAGGTTCGACAAGATTAGAAGAGACAGCAGAGGTATCGCTGAACTTTGGGCTAGAAAGGAGTTCATAAATCTGAAGCAATGCTCAGAAGCAGAAGTGTCAGTGCCGAAACCGCTCGCTTTCAAGGGGAATGTCGTGGTTATGGAGTTTATTGGATTTCAAGGCATACCGGCTCCCAGACTCTTGGACTCAGAGGTCGAGAAAAGGGACTACACGAGGATTCTGCGAGCAATGGAACTGACATACAAGAAGGCTGAACTTGTTCATTCTGATCTGTCGGAGTATAATGTGTTGAAGTATCACAACGAGCTTGAGATTATCGACTTCGGTTCGGCTGTATCAAACCGGCATCCATTGGCGGAGGAGTTCCTGACCAGAGACATATCGAATATAAACAGATTCTTTGAAAAGAAAGGTTTCAAGACTATTGAGAATGAAAAGCTTCTTACTAGGATTAGGGGAAAGAGGGACTGAAATTGAGTTCTGAGCAGATAATCAAGATCCCTCTCGAACGAGTGGGGGCGCTTGTGGGCAAAGAAGGATCGGTGAAGGAGGAGATTGAGCGGAGATGCGGCGTCACCCTTGAAATAGATAGCAAGGCAGGAGAAGCTAGAATATCCTACAAGCCCGAAGCACTCATTGAATCAAACCCATTCAAGGCGTCAGACATAGTGTCTGCCATTGCCAGGGGCTTTTCCCCTCAGCGAGCTTTCTCTTTATTGGAAGAAGACAAGCTACTCAGCATCATGGATCTCCGCGAGTATGCTGGCAAGTCGGAGAACGCGATGCTCCGGATCAAGAGCAGGTTGATTGGTACCAATGGCAAGGCAAGGCGGATTATAGAAGAGCTAGCCGGAGCTCAAGTGTCAATTTACGGACATACCGTGGCAATTATAGGAGAATCTGACGCATCGAAAGTGGCGAAAGAGGCTGTGGACAAACTTGCCAAGGGCGCAACTCACAAATCAACATACGAAATGCTTCAGAAGTACAGAACGAAACAGAAAATGGATCGGATGCAGCTCTGGGAGTCGCAACGACCTCCGGAAGAAAGCTGATTTTACGATCTACTTCGTAAGAATATTTTTATCCGAGGCCCAACTAGGTCTAGCAGTCCTTTGTTCTCTAGCATGGAATCATTAATCGGATCGGTTCGGTGCTCCTAGTTGGTGGCAGCTCAGAAGGTAACTTATTCCGAAATATCGCCGAGCGAATTTTTCTATCGCAATCGCGATCTGGCAGGATTCAGCAACCCATCTCGGGCTCTTTACACCTCGATTAGGGAGCTTGTTGAAAACAGTCTGGACGCCTGTGAACAAGAGGGCATCCTTCCGGAAGTAACAGTGAAGATTCAAATTGCTCCCGACAGCGCGAAGTCGGGAGATCAGATCGCATATACTATTACGGTCAAGGACAATGGGCCCGGAATTGAGGCAAAACACCTCCCAAATGCTTTCGGCCGCGTCTTCTACGGTTCCAAGTACAAATTGAAACAATCTCGCGGTATGTTCGGTATGGGAGGAACCATGGCAATACTCTATGCCCAGATCACGACGAACAAGCCAGTTACAATTTCTTCGTCATTTGACGGCAAAACAATGCATATTCTGGACATGCTGATTGACATTCAAGAGAACAAGCCGGTCATACTGAAACACGATACAAAGCCGGCTTCGGGAACGGGCACCACGGTCGAACTGACCTTGATGGGTGATTACCTGAGAGCAGGCGCGAAGATACTTGACTACTTTAAGCAAACGGCCCTAGTGACCCCATACGGGAACATTACTCTTGTTGATCCAGATTCCAACGTAATAACCTACCAGAGAGGAACAAATACAATGCCACCGGCTCCAACTGAAACGCTTCCCCATCCATATGGCATAGACGTAGAGGCTCTGCGCCGCCTGACGAAACAGACGCAAGATCCAACTTTTGTAAAATTCATGACGAACAACTTTCACAGAGTTGGTGAAAGAACAGCTGAAAAATTCCTAAAATTCGCGGGATTTCCTCCTTCTGAGAAACCAAAGAGCCTTTCCAACGAAGATACTGTGAAGTTTGTCAATGCATTGCACCAGTTTGATGAGTTTCTCGCCCCAGACGCATCTTGTCTTTCTCCACTTGGAGAAGAAATTCTTCAGGCAGGAATTATGAAGGAGCTCTCACCTGAATTCGTAGCGCTTTGCGTCAGGCCGCCGTCTGCTTATTCCGGATTTCCATTCATCGTGGAAGTTGGTCTTGCGTACGGAGGGAAGAATATCCAGCCGGGGATCAAACTCCTTAGATTTGCAAACAGAATTCCCTTGCTTTATGATGAAGCAAACGATGTTGCCTTCAGGATGATTAACGAAGAGATTGACTGGAAACGCTACAAGATACCTCAGGAAGCGCCCATTGCGATCATCACTCACGTTTGTTCGACTAAAGTTCCATACAAGACAGTTGGAAAGGAGTACCTGGCTGATAGACCGGAACTGGAGAGAGAGCTCAAGAACGCGATAAGAGAGGTACTTCGGAAGCTATCTACATTTGTCTCGAAAAAGGGATCTATGGAGTTCCAGAAGAAGAGATTCAACATTTATGCGAAATATCTTCCTTTGATTGCGAAGTTCTCAACAGAACTTTCAGGTAAAAGAAAGGCCCCTGAATACAGGAAGCTCCTCAAGAGTCAGGAAGTACAGGATCTCATTGGTGAGGCAGGTGCAGAAGAACCTGCAGAGGGGACTCAGGAAGCTGTCCAAGAAACAACTGAATCGCAATCGACTGTTGAAAAGGTGAAGAAAGATGCCTAAGAAAGACTCGAAAAGTATCGCGACAGCTCGTAAGAAGGAAGTGCTGGAGTCACTTAAGACTCTGGGACAAAGAACCTACGATGATATCGAAAGCGGCAAGTTTCCGGAGTTTGCCTTCCCCAGCAGGTCAGTCAGCAACATAGTTTACGATTCCAAACTGAAGCAGTACGTGCTGGATAAAGTCAACGTAAAGAGGTCTGCTGGAAATGTAAAACACATCAGACCATTCACCCAGCTTCTGTGGCTGGCTTACTACGCTAACAAGCTCGTAGGCGAAGGAAAGACAAGTACCCTCCGAGATGCGTACTATTCTTCTCAAGCTGATGCAATGGAATTCGTCGATCAGGCGGAGTCAGATGAGATCATTACAGACCTTGAAACAGTGCTATCGAGAGCTAGAGAGGAATTCAAGATCTACCCTGAAGAGAGAAGCGCCATATTCGGGGACCTCACGATCGAATACACTGTCCCTCGCTATGAAGGAAGAAGACTGAATCTAAACTCGCATCCTGATGGCTATCTCATTGGTCCATCTCTAAGCACTGCAGAATTTGTCGAGACTTCAGCAGAAATGGTAATCGCTGTAGAGAAGGGAGGAATCTTCACACGCTTCGTCGAAGAACAGGTCGAGAAGAAATATAAGGCAATCTTGGTGGACACATCAGGTCAGGCGCCTCGTTCTACGAGATATATGCTAAAACGCCTAAACAAGGAGCTGAATTTGCCAGTGTACGTGATGACCGACGGAGATGTGTACGGGGAACATATTGCGATGGTCGTAATCTCAGGGTCAGCAAACGCGGCGCACCTAAGGGATCTGACAGTACCTAGTGCAAAGTGGATTGGTGTTTGGGCTTCGGATATAGTAAAGTACAAACTACCAACCGATCCGATGACTGAGGCAGATGTAAAACGAGCGCAGGAACTGAAGAAAGATCCAAGGTATCATGGCGGGGTTTGGCAACGAGAACTGGATATCTTTCTGAAGATAAAGCGAAAGAGTGAACTCGAAGCTTTCTCAAAGTACGGCCTGACGTTCATCGTTACTAACTATCTCAAGGAAAAAATGGAAGAAGCAAAATCGATGTAATGCAACACAACTTTACATTGATGACAACCGAAGGAATCTGCCGCCTTTTTCGCCGTAAGAAAACGTTATTATTGTATAGTTTGGGAAGATGCCTTCACTCAAGAGCAATATGGTGAATTGAAACGTCAAGAGCTCTAAGAACCTCTCAGGAACGTGTCAGCGCACTCCTACGGGTTTTCTCGCTGATTTGTATTGTTTTGGGAGGAACGTTTGCTTATTTCATTTCTCAGACTTCGCTTATTCCGCAGCTCGTGCCAGTATTCTATTTCATGGCCGGGATATTAGTTTTTGTTGGATTTGTCGTACTTGTTGCGAAGTTTCAAGACTAATTTCGGTTGCAACTGGTCTTCAGGAGCGGATAATCATTGCAGAAAATTAAGATAGCGATCATTGGTGTCGGTAATGTTGCTAGTGCCATAGTACAGAGTGTATATTCTGGAAAGATTCTTGGACTCTGGCATAAACATGTCGGAGGATATTCAGTAAGTGATCTTAGTATTGTTGCTGCTTTCGATGTAGACAAAAGAAAGATTGGACTGGATCTCTCAGAAGCGATCTTCCAGTCTCCTAACGTTGGACCAAAGTTCTCAAGAGTTCCCAAGACTAAAATTACCGTGAAGACAGGGATTGTGAAAGATTCTCCCCCGGCACACATTGCTGAAAACGTACTGAGTGATGACTCGATAGTAGATGAATTGAAGAAAAGCGGTGCCTCGTTGGCTTTGTGTTTGATCCCCTCTGGAATGCCGAAGACGGCTGTCGCATATGCGAAGCAATGTCTTGCCGCAGGGGTGAGCTTCGTGAACACCACGCCATCGATTGTCGCTCTAAAGAGCGATTTGCAGAGAGGATACAAGAAAGCAAAGCTAGTACTCGCAGGTGATGACCTGATGAGCCAATTCGGAGGGACTGCCTTCCACAAGGGCATTCTGGACTTCATCAACAGTAGAGGAATTGAGGTTCAGAAGAGCTATCAACTGGACGTTGGCGGAGGCAATGAGACTCTCAACACCATATCGGAAGATGTCAAGATCGAGAAACGCGACATAAAGACTGAGGCGATAGCGGCCGAGATTCCATACAAGTTCTCGACGGTTGCGGGAACTACTGATTATGTGGATTATATGGGGAATAATCGGACGAGTTACTTCTGGATAGCGGCTAAAGGTGCATTTGATTCAGAGGTGGGAATAGACGTCTATCTACGGACAAACGATGGCGCTAACTCTGTAAACGTCATTCTGGATGTGGTTAGAGCGATTGCATTTTCACAACGCAGGAGGCAGTTTGGAGTTATTCCTGAAGTAAACAATTATGGCTTCAAGAAGCTCCAGAAACCAGTCTTGCTGCATAAAGCTCATACAGAATTCAACAAGAAGTACACTAACTAGCGTAAGTTTAAAGCCTAGAAAATCGAGAATATTCACTACATGACCCAGAAAAGGAAGAGTAGGGGCAGGTCCAAAGGCGGAAAAGGTAGCTCCGGCACTGTCCAGTGTAGCAATTGCGGTAGACAGGTTCCAATCGACAAGGCAAAGAAGATGACTTCACGGGTAAGCTTGGTAGAACCGATGCTCGCAAGAGAACTAAGAGCCGCTGGTGCATACATAGCGGCACCGAAGACCATTAGATACTACTGCATATCATGCGCAGTGCATTACGGAATGGTCAAAGTGCGAGCAAAAGCTGAGCGAAGACAGGATTACTGATTGACGGAATTCCTTTTTTCAGTCTCTCTCTTTTTTCATAATCACTAAATTAGAGCGGCAGAGAAACTCTCTCGTTTCACTTAATTGGAACTCTGAGTTTCATCATAATGTAGTAGTATCGCTGAACGAAAGTAAACAGCGCAAGGATGAGTACAATGACGACGCCAATCCAGACGAATCCAATAAGTGAGAAGACTAGCAAGACCAGCAGTCTCTCCGCCCTCTCGCCTATGCCGACACCAGACATCGTCACGAACAAAGATTCTCCCTTGGCTCTCGCGTAACTCACTAGAAGCGAGAAGCTGAGCGCAAGCAGTACTATTATACTCGATGTGTATGCCCCGTATATTATCCCTGCATAGATAGCAACCTCTGCCACCCGATCCAGAGTTGAATCGTTGAACGAACCTGCGTTGGATATCTTCCCGGCAACCCGAGCCACAGCTCCGTCCAAAACATCAAACACACCACTTGCCAGAATCGCGAGAGCTGCCAGGTATGGTTCAGAAGGTTTGACTGCGTAAAGGACTCCTGCAAGAACCGCAAAAAGAAAACCGACGAACGTCCAAACATTTGGAGAAAGTTTAGTGCGCGCTAATCCTTTTGCGATTGCATCCACGAATGGCCGGACACTACTCCTGATGTTGTTGAGTACCGTCTGGGAGTCTCCCCGCAAATAGGATGAAGTGGAATACCTTTATAGAGTTAAGGTGAAAAGATTGCAGTTTATCCCCACGGTGCGAAAATTCTTTGGGCAAAGTTGGTAAAGGAGTAAATTGTTCCGTTGCCGATTGCAAGAATCCTGCAGAAAGATCAATCAGCAGAAATCAGTTGGGTGCCAGCGGACTAAAGGTTTCGGGGGATAGACGGGCTTTGCTTTGCCATGAACATTACAAGATCTGGAAGAAGTCTACAAAGAAAGATCGCGAACTTGATCGCATTAGATTCCAGTAGACTTGGATAATTTCAGAAGGAATTCGTAATTTGAGGGCGCTTCAACTACATTGTGATGAATTAGAATACAAGCCTATCAAGAAGGAAATTTCGAGCGCGGAAGACGCGTCAACCAACACAGTGAAGATTACCGATGCTGTTGCCTTGTTGATCAGCGTGGAAAAGGAAGATGATGCCAGTGTGGCCAACCAGGTGGTCGAGGCGATGAAAAAGGCAGAGGCACAGTTGAAGTGTCGGTCATTCGTCATCTATCCGTATGCTCACCTAAGCTCAAGTTTGGCGTCTCCAGAGCAAGCGCGGGATGTTCTGTCAAAGATTGAACAGGGTGGGAAGGACGCAAGTTATACAATTCATCATGTTCCATTTGGTTGGAACAAAGCTTTTTCCGTGAGAGTGAAAGGACATCCACTTGCAGAGCAGTCAAAGGTCTTTAAGAAAGAATCAGAACAAAGGCCTTCGGAGCAGAAGGAGCTAGTCTCGGCCGCTCTGAAGGCGGAAGATACGCTCAGATCGCAGTGGTTTGTCATAGATCTTGAGGGAAATCTAACTCCTTTTTCAGAGTTCAACTATTCTCGATTCAAGAATCTTGAGAAGCTAAAGAACTACGAAACGGCAAAAGTCAGGGCGGTTCAACAAATTCCACCTCACGTCAATCTGATGAAACGGCTTGGTTTGGTAGATTATGAACCGGCCTCTGATCCGGGAAACATGCGATACTATCCAAAGGGACGATTGGTGAAATCCCTTCTCGAAAGATTCGTCACTCAGAAGGTTCAGGAATATGGTGGGGTTGAAGTCGAGACACCGATTATGTACGATATGGAGCACCCTGCTTTGAAGAGTTATCTCAATCGATTTCCAGCCAGGCAGTACTTGGTAAAGTCTGACGACAAGGAATTCTTTCTCAGGTTTGCCGCCTGTTTTGGTCAGTTCCTGATAGCAAAAGATCTTCAGCTCACCTACAAACAGCTTCCGCTCAAAATATACGAGCTAACAAGATATTCGTTCAGGCGAGAGAAATCTGGTGAATTGGTAGGATTGAGGAGACTCCGTGCCTTTACCATGCCTGATTGCCATGCCATAGTCAGAGACTTGAATCAAGCAAAAGAGGAATTCTCCAAGAGATTTGAGCTCTCACAAGAAGTACTGAAAGAAATCGGGTTCGAAAGAAATGACTACGAGCTAGCGATAAGATTTACAGAGGAGTTTTACAAGGAGAACAAAGAATTCATTGCTTCGATAATCAAACTCCATGGAAGACCCGCCCTAGTAGAAATGTGGAAGGAACGTTTCTTCTACTTCGTTCTGAAATGGGAGTTCAACTTCATAGACAACTTGGACAAGGCATCAGCGCTTTCGACTGACCAAATCGACATTGAAAACGCAGAACGCTACGGAATAACATACGTGGACGAAGAAGGTAAGAAACAAACTCCACTCATTCTCCACAACTCACCTTCCGGCGCAATCGAGAGAGACATCTACGGACTGCTCGAAAAGGCTGGACGCTCTCAAAAGGAGGGAAAAGTGGGCACTTTGCCGGTGTGGTTGAGTCCCACCCACCTTAGATTGATTCCGGTGTCATTAAGATTCCTCGAGACTTGTACGAAAATATCAGAGGAGTTCGAGAAAGAAAGAATTCGAGTAGACATTGACGATCGAGAGGAAAGCGTGGGGAAGAGAATCAGGGATGCTGAGAAGGAATGGGTTCCATATGTTCTTGTAATCGGCGATAAAGAGGAGGCTGATCCTTCTAATCTTACAGTCAGAGTACGTGGACTGGGAGAGAAGAAATTGGCAAGAGACTCACTGAAGGAGGAAATTTCTGAGAAGGTATCTGGTAAACCATTTCTGCCGGTACCTCTTCCAAAGATGATTTCAAAACGTCCATCTTTTGAATTGACAACCGCAGAATGAAAGACAACATGTGTAAGAAGATTTGACTCGTCGTCGCGACAGCGAACAGTCGACCCTCTTCGTGGCTGGACACGCCGTGATTGACGAAGTTATAGACCGCCCTAATCAACAAGTCCCGAGGAGAGAACTCGGCGGCTCGCTGTGTTACTCAGCACTGACTCTAAAAAGTCTTGGTCACAGTTTTATTGCTGTGACATGCGTCGGTACGGATTTTCCACGTGAGTACCAAAGATTTCTAATGGACAACGCGGAATTGGACATTTCAAGATACTATGTCAAAGAATTTCCAACAACAAAGTACTTGATCGACCGTAGTTATGAGAAGAGGAGACTATGGCTCAAATCAAGATGCCGGGATCTAAGTCTGCAAGATTTCAAAAGTGCTCTAGACAAATCTCATTGTACATCAAGGACGTTGATATTGAATACCGTGGCTGGAG
>JAJYUX010000054.1 GCA_021792315.1 archaeon | reverse complement strand
CAACCCGTTCCCTATGTCTATCCATATAACCTGACCGCGGCAAAGCAGAATATTGTCGCAGCTTGTAAGCAGCTAGGATGCAGTCCGAGCAATCCTCTCCAGATTCCGTTCGTATCTGGAAATGATCAGCCTGCCGAACTGGCAGGAAGCTTGCTTGCCTCAAGCGTCAATTCATTGAGCGCGGGGATAGTTCTGAATTATCTGCCTTTACAATCTGGCGCAAAGATTTCAGCCTATCTTTCTCATCAGTACGGCATTTACCTATACGAGTTTGGTGCTTCCTTCTCTGACCCTGTGAATTTCTTTGAGCTCGCGTTGACGAAGCCTGGGAATGTGGCTACTTCCACCGATTTTGTCAACCAGACTGTGACTAATCTGCTGGACCAAGCTGAGACTACTTCCAACATCACACAACGAGCGCAGCTCTACTTGCAAATCGACAAGGTGGTCGCGGAAACTGGACTATACATGCCAGTGTTCCAACAAGTGAACGTTTTTGTGAGCAACACGGACTTGATGATCAACCCTTACAATTCGCTCTGGTACAACGACCTCCCACCAATTTTCGCCATGGCTCCAGGGTAATCATAAACTGAGATCGGAAGTATCACATCAAATACACAAAATTGCACGCTAGATACTCGAAAGAGGATCTGGAGAGCAAAGGACTGGGACTGAAAATCTTCATAATGATCAGAAAGGTCTGGTCAGCTTCAATGACTTTTCAGATTGCCTCTGAAAGTAAATTTGATTCTGAATAAGAGATTGAAGAAGGAACGTCATTAGCAATGATGTAGTACTGCGTTCTCGCTGATAGATGCCAAAAGTCGTTTTATCGGGCACAGTCAGAATCACGGCAAACTTTTATACAAACGTCTTGCGATCAACTTGATCGAATCTAGAGGAACTTCGCTATGAAAATGATCGAGGGAGAATGAAATGGCAAGTTATGACACTATTATTAGAAATGGAACTGTCGTGACGCAGTTAGGTACTTTCGATGGAGATATCGGAATCGAGGCTGGACAAATAAAGACTCTTTCCTCCTCCGATTCCGATCAAGCTTCTAAGGTGATAAACGCCGACGGGAAGTACGTCTTCCCTGGTGTCATAGATCCACACGTTCATCTGAGCTCCGCTAGATCCTTCAAAGAGAACTGCACTCCAGAGACGACGTCAATGGCTTTTGGCGGCGTAACATCAGTTCTTTCATTTGTTACTTCTTCAGGCACATTTGATGACGTATTCAAGGAAGAAATTGATCTGATCTCAAAGGAATCGATGATCGATGTCGGTCTCCACGCCATCATAGCTAACATTCAACAAGCGGAGGAAATACCAAGATATGCAAGAGACTATGGCGTGACATCTTTCAAATTCTATCTGGGAGCGAACGGAGCTGAACTGTATCCTGGTACTATTGGTGCAAGCGACGCGGCTGTCTATCTCGGTTTCCAGAAGATTTCAGAACTTGGTTATCCTGCCACAGCTCAAGTCCACGCCGAAAACTGGGATATCTGCTTCATGCTGCGGGACAAATTCATAGCGGAGGGCAAAACAGGGCAGGCAGACTTTGCAGATTCTCGACCCCGAATCTGCGAGATAGAATGCATTTCCAGGGCAATCTTATTCGCGAAATATCTGAAGACTCGACTGTACGTGGTTCACGTTTCCACAAAAGAAGGGCCGGAAATGATCTCTGATGCGAGGGAGGAAGGCGTCAATGTCGTAGGAGAGACATGCCCCCACTATCTCGCACTGACAAAGAATGACAAGCATGAGGTGATAGCTAAGGTCAACCCGCCAATTAGGGAGAAGGAAGATAACGAAGGTTTGTGGAGCGGATTGAAGAGCGGCGGAATTTCTTGCATGGGTTCTGATCACATACCAGGAAGGAGCAAACAACTTGCGTCCGACAATGCATTCACATCAAAAGCTGGGGGCCTTCCAGGTTCAAACATGATACTACCACTACTTATGAGCGACGGTGTACGCAAGGGAAAGCTGACTCTCGAGCGGGCTTCTGAGGTAACCAGTGTGAATACTGCAAAGTGGTTCGGTTTGTATCCGAAAAAGGGATCCCTCCTTCCTGGTTCTGATGCAGATATCGCAATCGTAGATCCAAAGAGGGAAGTACTAGTAACGCCGGAATCGATGCACCTTACCTCTGATTATACATGGTTCAGAGGGCTGAAGTTGGTGGGTTTCCCGATGCTCACGATGGTAAGAGGAAACATTGTTTTCGAAGATGGCGAACTCGTCGGAAAGGCTGGAAGGGCCAAGTACTTGCCTAGAAAGGTAGGAACCTCTGCTCATGAAAGACCGGTCGAACCGATGGTAGTCTGAAGTGACTCTCATTTGTTGAAGACTTGAACTGTCTTCGGTCTCACGTTTGAGATATATTCCATGACTTCAGATAATCGCAGTACGTCTGCATATTTCAAGTCTAAGTCGAACAAATTGACCTTGTGCGAAATCTGAGATCTATCGGCTACGCACTCTTCTGGAATTATCGTTTTGTAGTTGTAAGAAAAAGAATCAATCACAGTTGCGCGCACGCATCCAGATGTAACCATGCCAGTGACAATTACTGTATCAACACCGAGGTAATTCAGTATCGATACGAGCTGCGTACCAAAGAACCCGCTCGGCTTCGCCTTAGGGATCACAATGTCATTATCTCTTGGAGAAATTTCTTTGAATATTGTGTTTCCTCTATTTCGAACCTTTGCGGGTGCAAGTTTGCCTGATTTATCGTTCCATCTTCCCCTTTGTACTAGATGAGCTTCGTCATTGTCAGGAGAAACACCGATGGTGTAGATTACTGGAACCTTAGAAGCTCTGCATAGGTCTGCAAGCCTCTTTATGTTAGAAGAGCATGGTAATCCGGTCTTGCTGAATCCACTAGGATATTCGTCCAAAACGAATGCATTTGTCATATCAATTATCAATAGAGCCGGATTCTTGCCGAGCTTCATTCGCGGGGTGTTCCCCGACCTATACTTCTCAAGCAGCGCTTTCCTATCTTCCTCCGGGATGATGTCTGGAATGTATGGCATTCTAAGGTTTCATTGATTTGGACGAAGCTCTCGTATTTCTAGCTTTGCCCTTCATTCTGGGATGCCAGCCACTTAAGGACAAAGGATGTGGCCGGGGAATTGTCTTCCAATGTTCTTGGTGATAAAACACATGGAGGACTAGTTCGACCTTGCCACACTAGATCGTAGAATATTTCGTTAGACATAAGGTTTCCAGAGAGATCAAGGCAGAGGCAGTACGACTCTACATGGAAGGTCTGTCGCTGAGGGTGATGGCACGGAGGTTCCATGTCTGCAAGGAGACAGTCAGGAAGTGGATCTTGAAATTCGAGGAAGCTTTCGCAAGGAAAAAGCTAGCCAGGAAGAAGGAAAAAGACGTAATTCTGCTGGACGAGACCAAGGTGAAGAGAAACGGCAGGAGGGGTACGTTACAATATGCCTAGATCTCGAACGAAGAGATTGTATCGCACCTTCAAACAACGAACGAGAAGGTTCTACAACAATTTTCCCATAAGAGATCCATGAAGGGCAATCGAGCGAATTGACAGGTTCCTTCATTTGTTCGCATATTGGTACAATCGGATGAGACTCTACGAGACACTCGGATGCGTCCCTGGAGACGTTAAGTAGACGGTATCCGCCCTAGTTGAGGGAAAACTTATAGACAACCGCATTGTGACTCCTTCCAAATTGACAACCGAAGGTCAGTTGCTTGAAAGTCTTGACGAATCCTCAATAACGAGAAATCATGTAAAGCGATTTCTAATACCTGCATGTGGACACCTTTTCGATAATTTCACAACTTTCAACATTACACCGGTATTGCCTATCTTGATTGGCGTGATGAGTCTCACTGCAACTCAGCAATCAACTTTAATCTCGTCCGTGGGGATTGGTGGGTTTGTCGGTGCTATAGCTGCTGGTCCGATAAGTGATGCCATTGGTAGAAAGAGAACATACATACTTGCAACCGCTCTTTACGCAATTACAGACATTATTACTGGTACTATTGTAAATAATTTTACATTTTTGTACGCAATGCGCATCGTGGAGGGATTCGCAGTTGGAGCCGAAATTCCAATCATGGCAGTATACATCGCAGAATTCATACCCAGAAAAAGAAGAGGATGGGCTATGGCCTTCGCAAGTGTGTTCGGTAATACGGCGGCACCTCTTGGAACTGTAATAGTTCTGCTCACGCGGCCTGAAATAAGCTGGCATGGTGTTTTCCTAATTCCGGGTATACTGGGGCTGATTTTGCTTCCATTTTCGATATTTTACTTGCCAGAATCCGTTCGTTATTTGATGAAAAAGGGCAAGATGGAAGAAGCGGAGAAACTGGTCAGAAGAACTAGTGCTCTAGATCCATCCGGGATGACTGGTACTCATGCTCTAATAGAGGAGAAAGCACCAATCTCCTCTCTCCTTAGAGGTGGTTTTCTCAGACCCACGCTGAGTATCTGGGCATTGTTTAGCATTTTGACAATAGGTGCTTCCGTAATTGGTGCCTACAATAGCGTTGTTTTGGTCAGATACACTCATTTGTTAACTCTCCAGAATTATCTAGGAATAACTACCCTAACAGCCCTTGCAACTCCAGCAGGATCTGTACTAGGCGGTGCACTCATGGAATCAGTAGGCCGACGTTCGTCGTTAACCGTGGCTTTTGGGCTTTCTGGCCTCTTCTGGTTGATA
This sequence comes from archaeon, assembly GCA_021792315.1. Next base: position 6,178 of record JAJYUX010000054.1, on the reverse strand, counting down.
GACGCCTACGGACTAGCCATTCACAACCTCTACGTTGTACTCCTTTTCGGTACGCTGGCAAGTTTCCTTCTTAGCTCTCAAGTTTCTGTCATCTTTGCGCTTGGAGCGGAGCTCTACCCTACCGGTATCAGAAACACGGCGTCAGCATTGACGAATGCCTTTCTAAGAAGTGCAGGAATTTACGGTCCTCTCATTTACGGACTCTATATCTCTACGCAGTGGGTGAACATGTATGCCATAACTGGAGTTATCACATTGATAGGCGCGGTGATCGCGTTATTTGGAATCTATGAAACCAAAGGAAAGAGCATGGAGAAAATCGTCGCCGATCTGTCGGTTGGTTCTGGTGTAGTAATCAGCACTGCTGCAGGCAAACCTGCTCAGACCACAGATAAATCGTAACCACGGAATTGGCAAGAATATCTGATTGTATTCTGGTCGCCTTCGATAGACACCAACAGTGGTTTCTCTCCAACCTGGGGGCGAACTTCGAGAAAACTTCTCTTACGTTAAAGTAGGATGCAGGCAGTGCGAGTAAGATGGCCAAGACCATGTCAGTCTTTGGATTTTCAAGCATTGAACCTATAGATACCTCGTAGACTTTGTCTGCGCCAGTTCCCAGGTTGCCATGGGAAATTATTCTCCTTTTGAAGTCGTGGCAGCCAGGATCAGAAGTATCTTTCCAAAGAAGAATAGGATTAGCCCAGATGACAAGCTTCTGGCTCCCCTGCTGTATCACCCGGGCTTATCCTACAGACACGTCTCAACTGCGATGAAGGACGCATTCACTAACGAATCTGTCAGATTGTGGTATCGGAAGATCGGTCAAAATCTTCCTCATCCAGACAGGATCCGGAGGCATCTTGTAGCTGTGGATGAGACCAAATTAAAGATTCAGGGAAAACAGGTATTCGTTTGGAGCGCCATAGACGTAGAAGGATACGAGGTACTTGGACTGAAAATTTCTGTCACCAGAGGAGAACTGGATGCAATTCTGTTTCTGAAAGACATTCTGCGATATTGTGTCGAAAATAGACCGATCATCCTCGTGGATTATGGACCCTGATCCTCCCGCAGTGGAACACTTTGGCTTGCGATACAAACAGGCGACATTCCAGAACAGGGACCAATCGAGCGGTGGTTCCATATCTTAAAGAAGACAAAACGCTTCTACAATGATTTTCAATTCAATGCTAGCATGAGTTAATTGGAAGTTATCTCACTTCGTTCATGACGATGCAGAACTTCCTCACGGCAAGATAACTTGACAAGCTCTCATTCTGTGCTAGAATCCTTTTTGTAGGGTAATGGAGTTGTATTGAAATCAAATCGAGGAAGAATGGCCCTGCCAAACACCAACATAGAAGAATTTTCTTCTCGCTTCATAAAACAAGCGGGTAAGGTGTATTTTGCCAAATCCGCTGAAGACACAACCAGAATAATAAACGGAATAATCGAAGAAAGGGGAAAAGGAGACAGCTGCTGTTCGTCAAATCTAAGAATCCGACAAAACGGATCAATGGTTGATATTTCGGGAAGAGTGAAAACAAATATTTGGTACTCACAATTTGAAGAACAACCGAGGAAGTTTGCGGATCAGCTAGATGTGGGTGTTACTCATGCAGAGTACGGGATAGCTGAAACTGGTTCAATTGTGGATGTAGCATATACAGACGAAGAGAGGCTCCTGTCTTCCATAACACGTGTGCACATTGCACTACTTGATTCCTCTAATGTCTTGCCTAACCTGGATGATCTGGCGTCCAGAATCAGGGAAACGCTCTCGGCAAAGCAAGATCATCCAAAGCCTTCAATAACATTCATCGGAGGTCCTTCCAGAACCTCAGACATCGAGTTAAAGTCAGTCTTGGGTGTTCATGGCCCTCATGAAGTTCACGTCGTGATCTACTAGCAGGTCGAAGGATTGTGCCCAAAGATTACTCGCCATTGAAGGAAAAGATAGCAGCGGCTGTCAGAGTACCTGAAAGAAGAAAGACTCTCCTCATGGCTACGAAGCGCGGTAGAGATGCAAGAAGAGACCAACTAGCGACATTAGAAAGCCCAGAATCTTTCAGAAGTGAGATAAAGAGAATCAAAGACGCCTCAATAGCAAATCTGGATAACCTCTTGGGAGTCTTTGTTGAAAATTGCAAGAAAAATGGGAATCAAGTCTTTCTTGCAAAAGACGGTGCCGAAGTGGTAAATTACATTCTCGCTCTTGCAAGAGAGAACAAAGTAACGCTGATAGAGAAATCCAAGTCGCTCACTACAGAAGAAATCGAGCTAAATCATCTGCTGAAGAAAGCGCAAAATGACTTGGAAATAGTAGAAACAGACCTAGGAGAACGAATTATCCAGCTTGTCGACGAGAAACCTTACCACTTGGTCTTCCCGGCAATTCACAAGAGTCAGTCCGAAGTAGCGAAAATATTCACAGATGTCACGAGCCAGGAAGTTCCTGATGACCTCGATTCTATAATGAAAGCTGTCCGAAAGCATCTGCGACCGATCTTTCTAAATTCGCAAATGGGGATCACTGGAGGGAACATTGCGGTAGCAGAAACAGGTTCCATAATTGTCGAAACGAACGAGGGTAACGCGAGACTCGTCAGCACCGTGCCAGACATACACGTTGTTGTCGTAGGCATGGAAAAGGTAGTGGGAACTTGGGAAGAAGCCATGAAACTTGTCACGGCGCATCCAATCAGCGCGACAGGGACAAGGCTGACGAATTACGTCTCGATAGTCACGCAGCGACTGCCACTCGGAAAGCAAGCTTCGAGGCAAATGCACGTCATAATCTTGGACAACGGCCGCTCTAAGATGCGCGAAGATCCTTGGATGCGTGAAGCTCTGAACTGCATCCGATGCGGAGCCTGCATGAACGCATGCCCGACGTACGGCGTCGTCGGAGGCCACGTATTCGGCTACATCTATCCAGGACCAATAGGGATACCATGGACAGAGGAAATCCATGGTCTGGACAAAGCTTCAGAATTCGCTCATCTATGCATTTCATGCGGACTGTGCAAAGAAATTTGCCCCGCAGAAATCGACATTCCTATGATGATAGCAAAAGTCAAAGAGAGTGATATCACAAAGAATGGACAACTCATTGCCAATCGAGTCTTGTCGAGATCTGATGATTTTGCAAGAATAGCGAGTGCCACTGCTCCACTCTCCAACTGGATTATACAAAGCGCAGTCGGTCGAAAGTTCATGCACTCTCTCCTGGGGATCGACAAGAGTAGAAAGCTGCCTCGATTCGTGAGAACGACCTTTGAGAAAAAGTTTCCGCAGATCAAAGAGCACATCTCGATTCCGAAAGGAAAAGTTGTCTATTTTGCTGATCTGGTAGCAAACTACAACGAACCTGAAATTGGCGTCAAAGCGGTGAAGCTGCTGCAGCAGGCGGGATTGGAAGTTGTGCTGCCAGAGAACCTAAAACCTGCAGGCATGCCCTACATTTCTTATGGTGAACTTCGAAGAGCGACGCAAATTGCAGAACACAATGTCAGGATTCTCTCCGATTACGTGAGAAGAGGTTACGACGTAGTTGCGACGGAGCCTACAGCAACTTTCTGCCTCAAAGAAGTCTACCCAAAGTTACTTAACAATTCGGAAACTAGTCTGCTAGTATCTAAGAGTAGTTTCGAATTCTTTGAGTACCTCTCAAATCATTCCGAAGATCTTGAATTTCGACGAAACGATTCATTAACTGCTGTAACGAAGGTTGGGTTTCATATTCCCTGCCACCAGCGCTCATTAAGCGCCGGTAAATTCACGATAGATATTCTCAGGAAATCCGGTTTCGAAGTCAAAGTCATTGAGACGGGAACGTGTTGTGGAATGGGCGGCACATTTGGTCTGAAAAAAGGCCCGTTGGGTTACGACCTTTCTATGGAAGTAGGAAAGCAGCTTTTCGATCTATACAATCAAGAACCAGAGATCAAGGTAGTCGTCACCGAGAGCAGTGTATGCAGCACTCAGCTAAACGACGGAACAAAACTCAGACTGGTCCATCCGCTCGAAGCGATTTTAGCATCTAAAGTGGATAGATATACTGGCAACTCGGCATAAGCATAATCGATACTGAATTCGTGAAACATCTCAATTTCCATTAATACCAGCAGAACATCGTCTCGTTCGCAAGGGAACTTTATTCATGAAAGATGTTACGCGAGACATTATTGAATCTCTGTCGAAGATAGTCGGTAAAGAAGATGTTGTAATAGAAGAGTCTGGTTTGCAGGAATACGCGAAACCAGTTTTGAGAGTTGATCCTCATGACTACGATTACAAAGTATATTCTCCTAAGTTAGCAGTTAGACCGGAGAGTACTGAAGAAGTCTCCAAAATTGTTTCATTTGCCTCATCGAACAAGATTCCAATCTACGTTCAGAGCGGAGGGACAGATACCGCTGGCGGCAGCGCTCCTGTGGACCAAGCAGGCATAATGATAGACCTTCAGAAGATGAGGAATATCATCGAGCTGGACGCAGATAGTATGTTTGTGACAGTCCAAGGAGGCGTTGTGCTCAAAGAACTCGACGAGATTTTGAAGGAAAAGAATCTGACTCACGGACACAGACCTCAAACATATTCTGCCGCTAGTGTAGCAGGCACAATATCACATTACGGCGTGGGACAGGAGTCATCAGGTTTCGGACTCTTGGCAGATAATGTGTTGGGCATTACAGTTGTCCTGTCAAAAGGCGAGATATTGAAAATAAGATCAGTTCCCAAATCATCTATGGGTGAAAAGAATCTCCTCTGGCTGTTCTTGGCAGGTCACGGCCAGAATGGGATCATTACCGACGTCACAATCAGACTTCAGCCCTACTTTGAAGAGAATCGAAGAGTCTTGCTTGTGGCCTTTCCTTCTTTCGAAGAGGCAGTGAAGGCATCCTTCGAAATATCAAGAAAGGGGTTCAAGCCGACGATGCAGACGGCCAGAGACAGGAGTATCGCCGATCAAAGAAATCCTATGCCATCTCTGGCTAGTTTTGACAAGGTCGGTGCAACGATGACGCTGATAATCGACGGGCCGACGCGCGCCATCTCTGAAATCCAGGAAGCAGAAATCATGATGTCCTGCGAAAGCTTGGGGGGAAGAATACTTCCAGAGCAAGTGGTGAACGAATTCTTGGCTAGCCGAGACATTAACCAAGACCCAAAGCAAATAAGGGATCACCTTGGAGAGCGCAGTAAAATCAAACCAGTGGAGTGGTCTGTATGGACTTCGTTTCTAAAGCAACACAACCTGATTGAATTCCTCGAAAAAGCTCCATTAATCTGCGCAAAGCATCAGATGATGATTCGAAACCGTTCATTCTCGGCCTCTCCGATGACCGCAATCATCAGTCTTGCTCCACAAGCAAATCACCAAAAGGACGCCGAAGAACGCCTCACGAAATGCAGGTACGAAATGATCAGATTGGCGCAGGATCTGGGTGGTACGGCTGCTTCCTTTCATTCCTCCATGACTATGTACTCCTCAGTCATGGAAGATGAGCTCGGACATGAAGGATGGGAAGTGATGAAGATGATAAAGCGCGCTGTAGATCCGGAGATTACATTCTGTCGCGGGCAGGCTGATTGGAAGTAACCAAGATAATCAAAGATTGCGATCCCATCCAGTAACGAGCTTTTTGGGTTCGGGAACATTCTTGGGCCTACCGGCAATTTCATCACCCGAAAATGAACACTAGTGCACATACACCGGAGATCGAACAGAACCCACGGTTGTCTTCAATCGTTCAAGCGTCCCAGTCGCCGACTCTTCTATTTATGCCGTTTAGATAATGTGCAAGCAGGGGTAGCAAGTTTCAGCCGGAACTGCTCTTGACAGACAGGGATACTGATTAACTATTCGAAACTCAATCAGCAAGCTAACCAACTAGCTAGTTAATCAATCAATTTACCCGTGGTCTAAATCTCCGTCGACCAGCTAACTAATTCAACCAGAGTATACATTCAACTCAATCCTCTAGTATTATTTTGATTGGGAAATCGTAGGTTTTCATGACTGCTCTAACACTGTACCTACAAAACAACGGAAGACCTGCGTACTCGAACGCAAGAATAGCTTGCCCTAGCTGTGAAAGAAGCGTGACATACAATTCTTGTAAGGAATCAACTGTTTCTTTGGGAAAAGTCAAGGAAAACAAATGGTACC
>JAJYUX010000053.1 GCA_021792315.1 archaeon | reverse complement strand
TCGCCAAGAAAGTCTCGTAAGGAACACCTTCTACCCCTTGCACGATCAAGCCGTAACCGAAGCCGGCTACAAAGATAAAGAACAGAGGAAGGACAAGCTGGATAACAAGGAACTCTCGGTCTAGCGATGCTCTAAAGTTTCTGCTGGTGAGCTTTAGTACGTTTCTCGGAAACGAAGTCTGCATTGAAAATCAGTTCCCTTTACTTTCTTCTTCCACGAGCCTGACAATTACGTCCTCGAGCGATGGTTCAGTTACTGAAACCGTTTCAACGTCGTAACCTCTCGACAGAATCAATCTGGATATATCATTGACCACTTGGAATGGTTCGTCGCTAGATACACGAATTTCAGAGCTATCTGAAACGAACGATTTTTTCGCAACACGGGAGGGGTTGAGATCTGCAAAGAGTCTTTCAGCATCCGCTCTGTTTTTCAAAACCACGGATACCCCCCTGATGTCAGTATACTTCTTCTTCAGCTCTCTGGGCGTATCTAGAGCTATTATCTTTCCGCGATGTATCACGGCAACTCTATCGCACAAATATTCAGCTTCAGACACGACATGAGTGGTGAAGAAGATGGTTGTCCCATTCTTTGCAAGTTCTTTGCAGTATTCAAGAAAGGCGTGTCTTGCCAACACGTCCATCCCTACAGTAGGCTCGTCCAAAATCAATAGCTCTGCATCGTGCAGGAACTCGCGGGCAACTTGAAGCCTTCTTCTCTGCCCATAGGAAAGCCAGCGGATCTTTCGCTTCAGGGTGTCTTTTAGGTCAAATTTCTCTGCAAGAAAATTGATGCGCCTCTCGGCCTCTTCGCTCTCGATCCCCCATAAAGAAGCATACAGCTTCAAAGATGCCTCGACTTTCAAATTTCTGTCGTAACTCTCTTGTTGTTGTACAACTCCGATGCGACGCCTGATTTGCAATCCTTGCTTAGCGATGCTGTACCCGAAGATGTGCGCGGATCCTGAAGTCGGAGAAATAAGAGTAGTCAACATCTTGATAGTTGTCGACTTGCCAGCTCCATTGAGTCCAAGGTATCCAAATATCTCACCACGATTTACCGCAAATGACGCATGGTCAACACCAACTATTCCTCCCGGGTAGACTTTGGTCAGACTTTCTGTGCGTATTGCCTCGTTAACTGACATATGATGAATCTACTCGGAAATGAAATGAGATCTCAAGCTGTTGACCAGATTACGAGCTCTTCCCTCGCGCAGTTTTTAAAATGTTGCAGACTATTGAGTCCATTAGTTTTCTGTAAAGACGGCATATCATCTGCGTTTGTTCCTTCGTATCTTTGGCCGTCTTGAGATAACTACCAGAGCTCCGACTACTGCAACTGATGCGACTGACCCTGCGATAGCTCCTTCGACCAACAAGGTTTTGGAAGAATCAGGCGACACTACGAGTTTCAATATGGTCGAATAGATTACACCTGTCGTGGATAGTTTTCCTCCAACCGTCAAGTAATACGTTCCAGGATTGAGACCGTTTGTCTTGATGTCAAGGGTTGTGCTAAGATTTCCGCCGCTTGTAAGCGATACGGAGGGTGGATCAAAGAGAGCAGTGGAACTCTCCATCTTTCCAGTCGTTGAAATACCTGAAATAAAGAAAGTCACCTTCACGGAGTTCATACTCGAATTATTCAAAGAGGTCTGGACAGGAATTCTTACTTCTCCGTACGAGCTGACCGAGGCTGTTGTGTTTTCGAGCGAAAGTGAGATTGGTTGGAAAGTACTTTGAGGAACAAGTTCACCTATCGCGTTTCCGTAGAATTCCGTGAACCAGACAGATCCGTTCAGTCCAAGGGCAAGATATAATGTGCCAGCTATCCCATTTCCGCAGCAAGGAATTGGATATTCGACCATCTGACCAGTATCGGGATTGAACTCTGCGATCTTGTTCCCGTAATGTTCTGCTATCCAAACGTGGTTTGCAGCATCTACCGCAATGCCGTTGGGTAGTGAAGTTGTGTAAGACGAGCTATAGGTTTGAGAAGTCCAGTATTTTATCAGACTCTTGCTGTTTATGTTGTACCGATCGAATGAGCTTGCCACGTGCTCGGTTATCCACAATGAGCTTCCGTCTGGGCTGAGAGCTATCTCGCTGGGAGTTTGTATGCTGGAGACAATCTTCACTCCAGGGGGCGTAGCCGTTAGATCTGACGCGTTTGGAACTTGGGAGTTTGTAATTGTGACTAGATATGTCTGATTTGTCGGAGCGAATTCATTTATGCCATTGCTAGTTCCATTTTTCAGATCTGCAACTGTCACATATCCTATCATGTCGGAGTCGGCTGCGCTGAACCAGAAATTTCCGCCGTGATCAAAGACAATATCCAGAGGAGCCGAAAAGAAAACAGGAAGATCGAATGACAGGAAACTAGAATTTGATGGAAAGAACTCGTCTATTTGGTTTGAAAATTCACAAGTTACCCAAATGTTTCCGTTTGAAGATGCTGTGACCCCTATCGGACCACACGGAAGATTGTCTGGTCCTCTGGGCATCCCGTATTCGCGGATTACACCGGAAGCTGGGTTCAATTGCCCGAGACTTTCTCCGGTGAGTTCTGTGAACCAAACATTGCCATTTGGTGCAGCCGTGATTTCTTCCAGTAAAGAGTTCGGAGTTGTAACATTGTATTCTGCAAACGAGGAGTTCCGAGGATCGAACATTCCAACTTGGTTTGTTTGTTCCTCAACAAACCAGACTCTTCCTTGGCTATCTACAGTCATACCCCAAGGCTGCGACGAACCTTTTGGCAAAGGATATTGGATGATTTTGTAGTTGTGCATCAACGCGGGTACGGCAGTCGAAGCAGATGAGTCGGAATATGTGAACTGATGATCATAGGTGCTTAGGCCAAAACTGAATACTAGCAAAAGTATCAAGCCTATAGAAAGAAAATAGCGCAATCTAGACAACTAGTTCGAGTCCTGCGGCCACTATTCTTGTCGGAATTTTCTTAAGGCTTTCAGACCAAAATTCTTCTCCAGATTTGCTATTGGGGGTGCCGAATGCACTTTCGAGCATGGCGTTTTTAAAGCGTGCATTTGGACGATTGGAATGAAGACGGTTCAAACTAACTGAGCGTGTTTCCATACAGAATGAACTCGAAGTATCGTCAATCCTTGATCGAGATCTTTCCGATTGGCAAAGGCCCCTTCAGAGAATATGTGCGCAAGTGGCTGATAGTATCGGGGTTGATCGGAATTGTTACAGGCTCTGCCGTTATCGTTCTAGATTTCATAATCAGGGTCTTTCTCCTCGGAAATCAGTTTGGCGACGAGTCATTCACAGGAATCAACGTGAGACTGTATAACTTGTCGCCAGCTTTGTCGTTCGCTATCCCGTTTGTCGGAATGATAATGGTTGGCCTTTTGCTGAGAAAGTTTGCCTCCCAGCCGTTGTCGAGCGGGACGGAAGAAGTGCTCAGCCACTACCACGAGAACAGAACGCCGATGGAGGTCAAAGAAGGTTTTGTGAAGTTCATTGCAGCAATCTTCACGATTGGATTCGGAGGTTCGGCTGGGCTTGAAGGTCCTAGCATAAACGCAGGCAGCGTTGCTGGCTCTTGGCTGTGGAAGCACTTTCGGGAACGCCTCGGGCTCACTCAAGAGGATCTGAGAATAATGCTCTTGGCAGGGGCGTCAGCTGGCATAGCTGCGATATTCAAGGCCCCTCTGACAGGTATAGTTTTTGCTCTGGAAGTTCCCTACAAGGACGACATCGCGAGGAAAGCTTTTCTTCCCTCAATAATTTCCGGGGTCGTATCTTACGTCACTTTCGCGTCGGTTGAAGGTTTTCAGCCTCTCTTCGGATTTCCGGTTTCGCCAAGTGTCAATCTGACTGCGACAGCACTCTCCGCATTGTTGGGGATCATAATAGGTTTGGTTGCAGTCGGCTTTTCGATGTTCTATCACTATGTTCGCCGGACTTATTCCAAAAGGAAAATTCCATTCATGCTGAGATATTTCATTGGAGGTCTGGTGATAGGTTTAATCGCGTTATTGGTACGGTTTTCTTATCACTCCCCCTATACTTATGGTGCGGGTTACTTCCTCATAGAAGGGAGTTTGCTGGGAAGTTTCGGGGCAGAGTTCCTCATCGCGATAATTGTGTTGCGCATGATAGCGACTACGTTCACTCTAGCATCTGGGGCAGTGGGCGGGATCTTCTTTCCTCTGGTTGTCTTCGGCTCATTGGTGGGATCATTGTTCGGCGTGTTGACGCATAGTGACGTGACACTGTTCGCCAGCGTCGGTATCGCTGCTTTCATGAGCGCAGGATACAAGACGCCGCTAGCAGCCGTTACCTTCGTCGGTGATACGACTGGCAGCGTAAGCTACCTAGTTCCGGCGATGATAGCTTCCTTCGTGGCATACATAGTCTCGGGGGAGCACACGGTATCTGACAAGCAAAGATTGATGGAAGAGGTTCATGTTCATGAACTGCTTGGGGTCAAGGCAAAAGAAGCACTGACCACCGAGATTACCCCACTGTCATCAAAATCGAGTATCACTCAAATCATGGAGGAGTTCTTGAGACAGAGATCTACTTTCGTCGTTGTGGTCGATGAAAAAGGCTTAGCCAAGATCGTATCTCTTGAAGACGTACTCAAAGTACCGATGGAGAAGCGCGAGTCTACAAGTGTGGACTCATTGCCTTTGAAGGGCGCACTGGTTGTAAGAGATAGCGATGAACTCGACGAAGTGATGCATGAAATGCTCGAAAACCGAACTGACATAGCTGCGGTTAGCTCGCGATCAGGAAAGATAACCGGTACACTCACACGCAATGCAATTGTGGAGTATCTGGAATTGAGGAAATCTGTTCTTCCAACCTCTTCGATGCCTCCGGACATCGAGGAATCTTTGGATAAACGGTAGATTAATGATCAGTCGCTGAGTAATTGACTTCTTTTTCCATGCCAGTACTCCGTAAGCACTAACATTGCCCTCGGACTCGGTTAAGAGGCCCTTCGAGCGGAGGTAGTTTTGATGATGGTTCGAAAGCATTCCATACCTATCTCAGCGTCAGAGCACAAAGAATGGGTCAAATTGACATTGGTCAAAAATAGCCGGTCCACGGGTGTTGCACGTGAATGGCAAAACCGAGATAGACTTATTATTTCAGTTTACGAGATTGATAGATTTGAAAGGATGCTAGTGAAATAATTTCAATGCAGTCCAACCGAATCGATTACACGGTTAAGGCAAGTGCGAAGGTCGCCGAAGTAGTTAGCAAACTGACCGAGGAGCTAAAGTCAAGGGGATTCGGAGTGTTGAGCAATATAGATGTGCGGAAAACTATCAAGGAAAAAATCGGTGAAGATCTCAATGATTATGTAATATTAGACGTATGCAATCCTGGGCATGCAAAGAAGGCATTGGATGCACATAAGGAAGTAGGACTCATTCTTCCATGCAAGATAACTGTGTTTGAAGATAAAGGTAGAACAATCGTGTCGCTCTACAAGCCAACTGAAGCGCTCAGGGTCACCGGGTTTACCGATTTAGAATCGATGGCTTCTGAAGTCGAAAAAGAACTCGTTGAAGTGCTAAACGTCATAGCAAATTGAGTCGTGGTGAGGAACAATGTCTGCTGCTGACGACAAAGAAATAGAGAGAATAAACAGAAGAAAGTTTGAGGAGTTGCTTAATAGGAGAAATCAGATTCAAAACCAACCGCCTAAACAGGAAATTCAACGCCCGATAATCTTGACCGATGCAAATTTTGCTCAAGAGATCGCTAAGAACACTTTGATGGTGGTCGATTTCTGGGCTCCGTGGTGCGGGCCCTGCAGGATGGTTGGCCCAATAATTGAAGAGCTTGCAAGAGATCACTCTGGCAGAGTTGTCTTTGGAAAGCTCAATGTCGACGAGAACCCTGTGACCGCTTCGAGTTTTCAAGTTCAAAGCATTCCGACAATACTCATTTTCTACCAAGGTCAAGCAGTGGATGGAGTGCTCGGAGCCGTCCCGAAGTCGCTCTTAGAATCCAAAATTAGACCCTACTTATCTGGAACCAGGTCGGCAAATCCGTATCACTAGGGTCCACCTAGTGCCTATTGGCAACGATATCACTACAGGAAACTGCTTCACACTATGAAATTAGTGTGTTCGGTAGACCCGACACCGGGTTGAATGTTGATGCTCCATCTTCTATTCCTTCTTTCGCATAGCTTACGACGATTACAAGGACAAATAACAATTGAGAAGAATTCATGGGTTGCTTTTGCAAATGCTACGGAAATCGGAGTTGACTCACCGGTGGATGATTATCAGAGTTGATGATCGTTACCTCGATTTAACTATGAATGATTCCAACAATATCTCACAGTGAGAACCCATGAGCGTCGAAGAAGAAATCAAAGCTACTGCGGACCACTTGCTTAGGGCACTCAATGTCAAGAGCGCGATGGGCGAGCCAATTGCTGCCGGAGACAGATTTGTCTTGCTCGTCACGAAGCTAGGCGTCGGGTTCGGCGCAGGACTGGGTGAAGGAAGCGAGCATGGGACGAAAATCGGAGGAACCGGAGGAGCAGCCGGAGTGCAGCCGGTTGCTGCAATCGTAATCACTCCAAATCTTCCAGGTCCAGACGGCGTGAAAGTCGTCCCGTTCGAAGCGCCCAACCCACTAGCCAAAGCTGTCGCCGAAACTGTGGACACAGTAATCGAGACTCTGAGAGAGAGAAAGGACGTAAGGAAACTGGCTGAAGCGACTACAAAGTAGTCGTCGACAGTGTCAGTAGGACGGCTGAGCGATGATTGACTTGGCCCTAATCGGCTTGGTCATTGTCGCAGTAGTTCTTTCTCTAGTAGCGGTGGGAGCCAGCGCCTTACTGATTCCCTCGCACCTTTTTTTTATGATTACAAAAGAAGGTTCGTTGTTCAAAGGAGGAATAGTCGTTAAATGGTTAGGGATAAGGATTCTAGATCGACAGCTCTTTGGCCCGCCAAAGATAGAAGTCGTGGGTCATGAGAAGGAGCAGAGGAGAGCTCAGATCAGGCAATCTCTGCACATGTTAAGACTTTTCGGACGAGCTTCGCCTTATCTGACCGACTTGTTCAAATCATTCTTCAAATCTGCCAGCTTTGAGGGGGTGTCTGGAGATATCAAACTTGGGCTGGAAGATCCGGTGGACACGGCAGTCGTTTACGGATTCGTATCTTCTGCGGTGGCGGTTGCAAGTGTAATACCAAAATCAAAATTTGTAGCAACTCCGGTTTTTGGGGAACAAGTATTCGATGGCAGTCTGAAGATGGAACTCAGGGTCACCCCGTTTCGATTGGTGGTGGCTCTGATAAGGGCATACAAGAACAAACCTGTGCGTGATCTTTTCAGGGAGATGAGTAGATAGTGAAACAGACTATTGCGACCAAGCCAGCGGAGAGTCAAACTCTCAAGACGGAGATTGTATTGAGTCAAGAAGCAAGAGTGGGATCTAGAATTCTCTTTGTCATTTCACATGAGCATAAGTGGCTTCCGAGTGGGTTGAATTACGGAGCAGTGTGGCTAGAACCTTTTGCGTTGTTGGTGATGGAAAAGGAAAGTGAATATGTGTTATCCCTCTCGGATGAACCAGTGAATTTGGAAGACCTTTTGGCGGAATCGCCATCTCTCAAAGCGGCTGTTGAAAAGTCAAGAGCCAGAGCATAATCAAGCATCCACTTCTCTGCTAGTGCGTTGCTATTGAAATCGAGCAAGTTCAGTCGAAAGATTGGAACATCGATCTCTACTGTTTGCGCAAACAGACGCGCTCAGGTGGAGCGTCAACACTGAATTCGAGGCACATCATTGTGATGACGTAACGTCGTTGGTCCACACTTGCAAAAAGTCTTGCCAGAAAGCGCAGCAGATTTTGAGAGGCTCTTATCAACCCTTCTCATCAAAGTTTCAAGGAATTTAGTCAACGAGCATTTGCATTCATGGTGAGACATGATCGAAACCGGCTCAGCAATCAATTGGCTACTCGAATCAAGAGATCCTTCGATAGTGTACCTAACTCGTCGAGACTTGCTTAATGAAGTGGAGGCCAAACTCAAGCAAATTCGAGAGAAAATACCTCTAGGACTAAAAGTGAGAGCTTTGCTTTCTGGGCAACGACCAGATGGAGGATTTGGAGTCCATCCGTACGCGAAATGGATTGGATCTCACTGGAGATTAGTCTCTCTGGTAGAGCTGGAGATTCCAAAGGAAAACAAGCAGGCACACAGGGCAGCCGAAGTCTTGCTTTGGCTATCCAAGGCACTGCGTACTCCTACATTCGTGGTTAACAAGCTTGCTAGAAAACACGCATCAGTGTATGGAAACCATCTGGGTGTATGCTGCTATCTAGGGATGGCTGAGGACTCGAGAGTCAAGTTGATTGCAGATTCTTCGGTAGGGTGGCAATGGCCAGACGGCGGATGGAATTGCGATTCAAATCCATAAGCTCACCACTCATCCTTCTACGAAAGTTTGGCGACTCTCTGGGGATTGATAGAATATCAAAAGGAAACAAACGATAGACAAATCTCAAGAGCAGTGAGAAGAGCACCAGATTTGTTCTTATCTCATCACCTGTTCAAGTCACACACCACCGGAGAGATCGAACCCCACTTGGATCAGGCTACACTATCCAGTTTACTGGCACTATGACATACTTCAAGCTCTGCGTGTTTTGTCCCTTGCAGGACGAATAAATGATCCGAGAGCGAAAGAAGTTCTTGACATCATTGAATCTAAAAAAACGAAGGATGGTTTCTGGTGCGCAGAAGGAATTTACTGGCATCCATTCAAGAAGATCAACAATCGCTCATCTGATGTGGTGGACTGGGGAGAAAAGGACCTAACCAAATGATCACTTTGAATGCTTTGCGAGTACTCTGAGTAGCTAATAGACTCGATTAGCTATTCGTCCCGTGGCAGCAGCCTGCCGCATTCTTAATACGAAAATAGAGCGTAAAAAATGAAATTGTAGGATAAAGCGCCCAGGCTGAGAGGTCACAGCCACACTACAGTTGCCCACACCCGATACATTGCCCAGTGAGGGATTTGTAGCGTTCATGAGCGCTCTAATACCGAAAGAGAATATAAATATTATAATCTGGATCAGAAGTGCGATGTCTTGGCGAATAAATATCTCCAACAAGAAATACGGTCCTTTGAAGACCGAAATCTAATCGTATGTGAACAAACGTGTAAGAAGTAAATCAGACGATTCCGCATGCATGTACGTAGGACTAGATCTCCACAAGAACTACCTTCAGGCAGCTGTAGTAGACAAGAATGGTTCCCTGCTCAAGGAGCAGAGGATACCGAACCAAGAGGATTCAATCAAGCTCTTCTTGGATCGTACGCTTAGAAAGTCAAGGAGGAATGAAATTGTGATCGAATCATCCTCCACATGGTACCACGTATACGAGCTCCTCTCCAAGGAGAAAGAACGAAACCATGTCATCCTGTCGAACCCAATCAAAACAAAAGCTATCGCATCCGCGAAAGTGAAGACGGATAAGGTTGACGCACTAACTCTGGCTCAGCTGTTGAGAGGAGGACATATTCCAGAATGTTACATTCCTCCCAGACATATCATGGATCTGCGAGAGATGGTCAGATACAGGGCATCTCTTGTCAACGCGAGGACATCAGTGAAGAACAAAATTCATGCGATACTCTTGATGAAGGGGATTAAGATCAACGCAGAGTACAGACCGTTCACGATACAATTCGTGCAGGAACTAAAGAAAATAGGAGACTACAGGATAGACGGATTTCTCAAAGTGATTTCCTCACTCAACGAAGAGATAAGAGATATCTCGCTCAAAATTAAGAACGAATCGAGCGAGGATGAATATGCGAAGCTCCTGTTGACAATCCCTGGCATTGGATACTATTCTGCCCTATTGATCTCAAGTGAGATTGGCGACATCGGAAGATTCCCTGATTCGCATCATCTTTGCTCCTATGCTGGGCTCACTCCATCGACTCACAGTTCTGGAGGAGTGACGCATCACGGATCAATGACGAAAAACGGAAGCAAATACCTCAGATAGATCCTTGTGGAATGCGCTCGCTCGCACGTCAGAACTGAAAAGGAGAGCAGTCTAACAAAATTCTACCTTCATCTTGCAAAGAAGAGAGGATCATCGAAAGCATCAGTCGCTGCAGCCTCCAAGCTTCTGCGTATGATCTACTGGATACTGAAAGAGAAGAGACCGTATTACAGTTAAGCGGAATTGAATGCTTAGTTTGTTTTGAGAGAAAGGTCTCGGGCGTCTAAATGCATCAAATCCACTTAGCAAGGTGCCGAAGAAATCGATAGTGAGGATCTAGCCTCGAATAGGTAATCGGCATAATTCCCCTTTTCAAAATGGAGCGATGAGCAAAAAGAGAAGACTAAAGAATCAGGCTGTCGAAGTTCACATAGGTAAACAGATTCGGACCTATGAATATCATGGAAAACAGCGATAAACACAGGAACCGATTTCACGTTCTTAAGTGAGGCTCCAGATGGCTTTCGTTTCATCAGATGCAACCCCTGTTCTTGAGATAATACTTGTTCTTGGTGCTGTCTAATTTTCTGCTAGTATACATTCACTCCCCTACCCATTTAATAATGCATACAATTGTTACCACACCCTATGTCACATTCGATTCCAAGCTTCATGATGGCAGGGTTACAACCTTGCGAAAAATAATTGTCAGTAACCTTGTTACTCTGGACGGATATTACGAGGGCAAGGGCAAAAATGTGGAGACAGTATTCGAGTACTTTCATAAGGATTATTCAAATGACGAGACCTTCGATTTCTACCAAGCTGACCGACTTAGGGCAGCTGACGTTCTTCTGCTTGGTGGCCGCAAATCTTTCTTGGATTTCAAGAACTACTGGTGGAATCGCGCGAGCGATCAGAAGACGAGACCTGTAAGGCACGAGATTGCTCGTCTCATTAACCCAATCGAGAAAGTAGTCGTTTCGGACAAACTCACCAAAGAAGAGCTCGCTCCA
>JAJYUX010000052.1 GCA_021792315.1 archaeon | reverse complement strand
TCGTGTTCTCTTTCCTCAGATTCGCGTGAATGCGTTCGTGAATTCAGATTCATGACGGATGTTTTGCGCTTGGCGATCAATTTTTGAAGGGCTGTTAGAGCGTCTCTAATTCCCTCATATCCAGCCTGCTGATTGAGGAGCTCTGCAACTTGGGAATACTTCTTGGCATAGCCGGTCTGGAAGGCTAAGACGTCTGGTTCGAAAACGTCTCCCGAAAGTGTCACCGCTCTAAATCCATTCTTGGCAACCATGAACGCACTCTTAGGCGAGTCTACGATGACTGAATCTCCAAATACGAAATTCACCAAACCCGTGAGGGCAGGTTCGCATTTTATCACTTCAGTCGCGTGAGCTATTATTCCAGGTATGCCAGACTTCTGAGAGACTGTGATTTCGCCAACTTCGCTCAATGGAACCGTCGTAAAGCGCGATATCTTCAGCTTTCTTGCAGCTTCGCTCACTTTCAGTAGCGATTGAACATCCTTCACTATCACGGCGTTTAGCCAATCACGTCCTATCGCAGCTATCGCCTGCGAATATGCATTGTCGAAACTTATCAGATTCCGAAGGGGTCCGTAGTAACCGGAAAGAGCACTTTCTCCCAAACTATTCAGTTTTGCAATTGCGATCTCGTCTCCGGCGACATTCTCGATAGCAGATAGCTCGGAGTCATAACCCCGAACAGCTTCTTGGGCCTTTTCCAGAATCAGAAGAGCGATGTTCATCTGCTCTTCGACTCTGCGACTCAACTTCTCCATGTTCAGACGCGATTCTCTTAGCCCGCTAAGCTCGGTTCGCTGATAGGTGAGTAGACTCTCCAGATCATCTATGTTCTTCTTCGCCGAAGCGAGATTTTCCTCGAAGAATTTGATTTTATCTTGCATGGAACTTTTCCTGTCTCGAGCGGAACGAAGATCTATGTCGATCTTGTTGCGCCTTTCTTTTGTTATCTGAATTTTTGCATCGTGTGCGTCTTTGGATTTTCGAAGTTGGCCCAGCTTGGACTGGGTTACGGAAATTTCACTTTCAAATCGAGAACGCTCCACCGTGAGCTCTGCCTGCTTTCCCTGTATCTCTTGTCTTTCCTTTTCTGCTCCGGTGAGCTTCTGCTCTAAAGATTGTATTTCCAGATCCATTTGGGCGATCTTGGTTTCTTGCGATATAGCCATCTGATTCAATGTTGGAAGTACTTGCCTGATCTTGTCAATGTAGTTCGCAGCTTCTTGCCTTTGATGTTTTACAGCTTCAATTTCATTGTTTAGTCTTCCCAGTTCTAGCTCCACCTTTGCAGCACCGGCATCCATGGCAGATTTTATCAATTGGCTACGTTGTTGATCTAGGGATTCCACTGAATTGGTGAGCTCAGTGAGGCGATTTTGAAGATCTTGAAATCTCTTGCCAGAATCTGCTACCACTACTCTTTTCTGATCGATAGATCTTTTTGTATTCTCTAGTTTGGTTGATACTGAAGCTGCTCGCAACCAGCCAATTTGATCTTCGAGTTGTTTCACTCTAAGCTGATCATTCCGCTCCTCTTCGAGCTGTTGGACACGGTCTCTTATTTCGCCGATTTTCGCCATCGCGACTTCCAGTTTTCTGTCAGCTTCGTCTAGTTGTTTCAGTGCAAGATCCTTCTTTTCATCAAACTGTGCGACACCGACCATCTGTTCGATGAGCTTACGTTTTTCATCAGGTACAAGTTCCGAAATACGCGTGATCATACCCTGAAGGACAATATTCAGTCCCCTAGAGGTAATCAGAGCCATTTCGAGGAGCTCTGAGAGGCTATTCCTCTGAATGTGCTTGCCATTAAGATAATAAACACTCTCTCCGCTCTGTTTCAGTTCTCTCGTCAGCGTAACAGAGTCCGTATCGACAGGTATTCGCCTATCGGTATTGTCAAACTGAAGTGTAACCTTGGCAGAAGATGGTTTTTGCTCCTCCACAGAACCATCATAGATCAAAGCCCCTAAGTTTGGCACTCTTAGAGTCTTGGCGCTATTCTCCCCAAGCGCAAAGAGAATGGCATCGAGGAGATTACTCTTTCCCGAGCCATTAGGTCCGGTAATGGCGACAAACCCCCTCTCGACAGGTATCGTCATTACCTTCGAACCCATCGACTTGAAACCCTTGGTCTCGATTTTCTTTAAATGAACCAAGGATTACTGATTCGCCCTCCCTATTAGCTCCGCATTTCTCATTAATATCTCTCTTGCAGACACTCTAAACTCCCGTCGGCGACGAAGTTCTTGGTAAGGCTCGCATTAACACGGCCTTAAAGTTTATGCTTCTAAAAACCGAAAGCGTCAGATGAATGTAGGTCCACTGTGAATAAGATCCGACACGAAGATTTGACCCGTTTGTGTGACGCTCCTTAGAGACTTCGCGAAAGTATCTGAATGATTCTTTTCCACTAGGCAATGAATAGCGTTCCCTATCATATTCTGGGTCGCTCCAATAGCTCCTAGTCTGACTGCTTTGTCCGAGAGCGACAAAAGCTCTTTTGAGGCTATACCACTTTTCTCGGCGAATATTCTCGAGTGTGAGAGAAGTGTATACGGATTGGAATTGTCTAGTACCGCTTTCATTGTCTTTCTGCCAAATTCGTTCACTTTGCGTTTTTTCGCCTGGTCCTTTAGCACAGTGGACTTCTCGATCGGTCCAAAACAAGCACAAACAAGAGAATACTTCGAAGGATCGGCCAAAATGGAATCAACCCTGCCAACTGCAAAAGTACCTGGTTCGGTAACCAAACCGATTGCACCTGCCCCAGAAGCCAGAGAAATCACCGTCCCTAGTCCTGTCATGCTTTCGACCTCGGCAATATGGGCAAAAGCGCTCGTTTGAGAGAGACTCAAGTTGAGTTTGAAAAGATCTGAAATCGCTAGAGCTGTTCCGAGAGCTCCAGAGCCACTTGTGCCGAAACCATATCCGATTGGCGGTTCGATTAGATGAGACACTCTAACGGGTCCGAATCTGAACTTCTTCCTCATAAGTTCGAGCACGCGACGGGTGGTCCTAGCTTCCTTTTCTGACGAGTTGATTACAACTGAATCTCTTGTTGATTTGGATGCTCTGGTAATGCTACCCTTCTTTATGACGAAGCCGCCACCCCGCGATCCAATTTTGAGGGTGTCTCTTATTGGCGATCCGTCACTAGATGTGTCGCATATTTCAAAGAAACTCGAAACTGCAGCTGGTACATAGATTTTCTTCGAATATTCTTGTCCTGTTGAATCGGCCATTTCTACAAGGCCAACAGTTATGGTTTGGCAGCGGGGACTTTCTCTGTCATATGCTCAGGTTTCTTCGGCACGAAGGCTCCGACAATCAGCACCGAGAGAGCAGATATAATGAAAACTGCTTCCCAGAAAAGTGTTCCTCCCTTAGAACTGACAATGGCAGTGACCCCCGCAACGCCCGAAAATATAGCTACTCCAAGTGCAGCCAGAACTAGAACGGCTACTAGTATCGACCAAACCCATACAAGCTTCCTACTTCCTTCTGAAAGATCTGGATATTCACCCTTGAGAGAAAGGCTACTCGAGTAGGGACGCAACATTCGAACTAACGGAGGAACAAGTATTATGACGAAAGGAAACATAGTGCCAAACCAAAACAGCAACAGTCCGATTCCGATTCCTCCAGCGAGGCTGCCTGCCATGCCAGGAAATGGATTGATACTAGATGTAGGAAGGAAAAACATTCCCAAATAGACCACAGCACCCGCGGCTACGAGATTCCCCAGGAATAATCCCGATGTCGTCCCGAAGACAAAACCTTTCCAGTTCTTCATCTTCTCATAAACTAGTCCAAGCACCAAGAATCCAACAAAATTTCCTGGTGCACCTGCGGCAATCGCCCACAGGAAATTGCTACTACCTTGAGGAACTACCGAAACCATGTCTCCAATGAATGAACCTATGCCAGCACCCAATGCTGCAGGTATGGGACCAGCAGTTATTGCAAAGAAAGCTGGGATTACCACCCCTGGTCTAAATTCTCCGATTCCCCATGGCGTGCGAATGAAACTAGTAGCGGCATTTACGATTGCGTACAAAGCCGCACACATTGCGGCAGATGCGATTAGTCTGACCCTGCTACTGGAAAAGCTCTTGTACATTACTCCTCATGTAATTAGTGAAATATATTAAGACATCCTCTAAAATATCTAAAGGACTCTAGATATGGAAATTCGGCGACTACAGGAAATGGGAGGAGCTACTCTACTAGTCTCGATACCGAAGGAATGGGTAAAAAGCACTTCACTCAAGAAGGGATCTGTCGTCTCAATCGAGGAGTCAAGCGATGGCGGCTTGATGATCTACCCTGTAAGCCAATCAAGTGACGATAGAAAGGAAATTGAACTAACAAATCCTTCAAGATTCGGCAGTGAGAAGATTTCGAGCGAGATTACAGCCGCGTACCTTCTTGGTTATGATCTAATAAGAATTAGAGATCAACGCACAATCTCTCCCAAAGACAGAGAACGAATCATTGCCGCCATAAAGCGATTGATCGGATTAGAAATAGTCGAAGAAGACGCTCGTTCTATAACCAGTCAGTTTCTGGTAGATAATACAGCAGTAGAGCCTAACAAAATCTTCAGGAGAATAAGCTCAATTGTCCGAGCAATGATTTCAGATTCACTGCGATATCTCACTGCGGGAGATTCAACTCAATTTGATTCTATTTCGCAAAGAGATGATGAAGTTGACAGACTTCACTTTCTGCTTGTTAGACTGATCAGAAGCTCTGTTCGGGACCGCAGGGCTGCGGGTAAATTCGGACTAACTACGATAGACTGTCTTGATTACCGTGTTGCGGCAAATTCACTCGAAACCGCAGGTGACTACGCAGTTGAGCTCTCCGATTCAATATCCAAACTTGGCCCAACGGACGCAAGCCTGAAAGAAAGGATACTGAAAATTGCAAATTTGATAGATGCAATACAGGATAACGCTACACGCGGTTTCCTCGGCAAGGATTTTGCTATAGCTCAATCTGTGTTCAAGGACTACGATGTCCTTGATGAAGCCCTTAATGAGTTGAGATCATTTCCAAATTCCTCACTAAATGTGCTCCATTTTGCTGAGACCTTGGAAATGATATCTCGGTGCGAACACGACATTGCTGACCTCGTGTCTCCTATGGGTCCAGCCTGAACTAGTAGACTTGACATCTTTCATGTCAAATTACAGGCTTTTAGGTTCTCGTGACTTGAATTTTCGCAGAAAAGCAACGAATGGAAATTGATATAAAACGTGAGGAACAGTATCCGTTATGCCCTCGCATTCTGACTCACTGACTGACTCTAATCCTAGTTCTTCACGAAAATTCATTTTCATTACTGGAGGAGTAATGTCTGGCCTGGGTAAAGGAATTACTTCCGCATCGATATCGAAACTCCTTCAGCTGTACGGTTTTTCAGTGAACTGCCTCAAGATAGATCCATATCTGAACGTTGATGCCGGGACCATGAATCCAGTAGCTCATGGCGAAGTATTTGTTACTGACGACGGCGGCGAAACTGACATGGATATAGGGAACTATGAGAGATTTCTAGACAGAAATCTCACCCGTCAGAACAATCTTACCACAGGGGCAGTCTATCAACAAGTTATACAGGAAGAAAGAGAAGGTAGGTTCCTTGGCAAATGTGTTCAGATAATACCTCACATAACTGATGCCATAAAAGTGAAGATTAGGGTCCTTGCCAATCAGCCTGACACCAACATTTTAGTGATTGAGTGCGGAGGTACTGTTGGCGATATAGAGAGTCTACCGTTCCTAGAAGCATTTAGGCAAATGAGACTGGAGGAGGGTGCTTCAAACTGTCTCTTCGTCCACGTTACACTCGCTCCCTCTCTTGATACAGTAGGTGAGCAGAAGACAAAACCTACGCAGCACAGCGTGCAGGAGCTGAGACGAATCGGAATCCAGCCCGATTTGATCGTAGTTAGATCCAAAGACCCTTTGACCAGAGAGACGAGGGAAAAAATATCTCTATTCACATCAGTTGAGCTGAAGAGCGTGATTTCCAATCCTGACGCGAAGTCAATCTACCAAGTTCCCGAGATTTTGCGTTCAGAAGGAATTGTAGAAACTATTTGCGAAAAACTTCAATTGAAAGCCAAGATTCCTAATTTTGAAAACTGGCAGAGAGTTGCTGATCAGTTCATCACTACAAAGGATGCTGTTAAGATTGCTATGGTTGGGAAGTATGTGACACTTTCTGACAGTTATGCTTCGGTAAACGAGGCACTGATGCATGCAGCAGTACAACAGGGATTAAGAGTCATTATTGACGATGTTGATTCTCAAGAATTTGAATCCAATCCGGATTCTCTGAAGAAACTTGAAGACTATCACGGTATCCTGATTCCTCAGGGATTCGGAAGGCGCGGTAGTGAGGGGAAGATATTAGCGGCGAATTATGCCAGAGAGAATGCTGTGCCCTATCTGGGATTATGCTTTGGTTTCCAACTGGCAATTGTTTCATTTGCAAGACATGTGTTGGGATTGGTAGACGCAAATTCGACCGAACTCAACCCGTCAACGAACCATCCAGTAATAGATTTGCTTCCCGAACAGAAAGCTGTTACGCACCTAGGCGGCTCAATGCGACTAGGTGGGCACGACATAAGTATTGTCGATGGCACACTCGCGTCCAGAATATATCAGAAGCAGCTAATTAGAGAACGCCACAGGCACAGGTACGAGCTGGATCAGAGCTATCTGAACGCGTTCGAGAAAGCGGGCATGCACTTCTCCGGTTTCAGCGATAACGGTAAACGCACGGAGATACTTGAAATTCGAGATCACCCATTCTACTTTGCGACTCAGTATCACCCAGAATACATCAGTAGACCTGGAAAGCCAGAGCCGAGCTATTTCAATTTCATAAAGGCAGCAGCGTCAAGAAAGATTTCCATACTTGCGTAGAGCTTCCCAGAGCTCATCTTGAATGGCATCCTGAGTGATTTTGCACTCTCCATTTGGCCGTCTCAAGAAACGGCGTTTACTTGATGGGAGAAACCTTCCGATTCTGGCACATGCAATGCCCAAGCGAGTAATCTGTTTTGAAACATAATCTCCATAACTACTAGGACAAGCAATCAATAGTGAACCAGAACCAATCAACTTCAAAGGATTGATGGAGAGTTTCGAACAGATTGCGCTTGTTGAATCGTCCACCGGTACGTCCTTCTCGAACAGCTCGAAACCTAATTTAGAAGCAACACTCATCTCATAAACTGCTCCGATTACTCCGCCCTCAGTAATGTCGTGCATGGCGCTAATCCTGCCAGTCGAGGATGCAGCACGAGCTTCCTTGAGGATCGAAAGTTGATTGATCATCGAAGAGCCCCGACTAGCGAGATCTTTTGAGAGCAGTCGCCGCACTTTTGGAATCTTCGCCAAGATAGATGTTCCTTCTATTCCCGCTGTCTTTGTCATCAAAATCGAGTCATATGGTTTCGCGTCGGCCGCAGTCATGAATTTGTTTCCTGATCCGATTGCAGTTACAATAACCAGCGGCCTGTCGACCAACTGTGTGATTTCAGTATGTCCTCCTGCAACTGTGATGTCTAGACCATTCGCCGTCTTGTTGATTTCGGACATCACTTTTCGGATAATCTCGGGTTTCGTTTTGACGGGAAAAAGTGCGACGACATTGAGCAGATCAGGCATTATTCCGCTCGTCGCAATATCATTAGCACTCACATTTACCGCGTGCCAGCCGATTCTAACATTGGTGCCCGTTATAGGGTCCGAGGATGTGACAAGATAGCTGCCTTTAGCCTTTGAGATACCGACATCAATGCCAACATCTGGCGACACAACCATTTTTCCACGAGGCAGGGAACTCAGTATACTTTTCAGGAAATATAGCGGAAGTTTGCCCACAGGGAGAGATTTCCTTTGCAAGTCTCTGGAAAGAAGAGTAACATTCAGGAATTAACTGTTTTCATGAAGTATGTTAGTTACAAAAAGCGTGGAATTTACTACTGTTTCTTCTTTGAGCTAATGATTATAATTGTCACACCGGCGATCCCTATTGCAATGACCAAGGCTATGATGGCCCCCAACTCGTCGTTGGTTTGCAGTGCCACTGAATTGATAAGTCCCTCTAAGCCAAGGAACAATTTATTTCAAGTAAACCTAAGAAAAAGCATCGGTTAAACTTTGCGCATCTGTCTTCAAGAAATTCCGAGGGACTAACATCGGCGAAACTCGCCCTAATTGTTGGATGGGGTGTCCTCTATTTCCACGACAGGTTAGGGTTCCCTTGCGCCATTATTTCCGCAGTTTCCATTGTGTGTTTCCTTAATTCGTCCGGCGTCCTAAGATCCCTCACAATTTTGCCTTGCCTTATCAGCGGCTTTAAGAGAGATTTGTATTTGTTGCTTGGAGGTTCTTCATCCAGAGTCACAATGTCCTTTAGCTTCTTGATGTCTCTATAGACATTTTTTACGCCCGCCAAGTCACCGCGTTTGGCCATCGGAATGTAGTTTCCTTTGTCGTCCCGAATTGCGACAATTTTCCCCCCAAAATCTATTACTGACGCAGTTGAAATTGAAGTCCCGACTCCGAATCCATCAACCCATTCCGCGAGCACTTTCACTTCTTCCTCGTTCAGGCCGCCCGATACGAATATCTTCACTTTCGTGCCTCCGCGTATGTTCAGCTCCCACCGAACCTCCTGAACTATCTTTTTCAGATCACCGCGCCTAGATGATGGAGTGTCGAGTCTTACACCATATAGGTCACTTCCAAGAGATTCTAGCGCTTTCACAGCAGCAATCTTCTCATCACTTAGTGTGTCCACAAGAGCAATTCTTGGAACATTTTTCGGAAGAGCATTATTGAATATCTTCCAAGCTTCGACTTCATCACCCACACACAAAATGTAAGCATGCGGCATTGTCCCACTGGGTTCCTTTCGTAGTAATTTCGCTCCCAATACGTTCGAGACACTATCGACACCCCCGATGAATGAGCTTCTTTCAATCATGGCAGCCAGAGATGGATGTGCTCTTCTAGTCCCAAAGGACATCATAGTCTTACCTTTTGCCGCAAGAACCATTCTGGCAGACTTTGTGCAGATGCCACTCGATTGACACAGGAAACCAAGAATTGGATTCTCGAACTTTGCGAAATCGCAATAGCGACCTGTTATCCGGAGCACCGGCTCGTAAATTGCCTTTGTGTCAGTGAGGAACACCTCACCATCTTCCATTGAGTCGACATCGATCGGCAGTCCTTCCAGTAATTTTGCTACGTCGTAGATTCCGCATACCGCCGCCCAATTTGAGGCAAACGGGTTAGTACGAGTGTACACCTCCATAGCGACGGTTGGGTTCTTGTCTGCGTACCCCAACGATTGTGTACCATAGCTGAAATACACATCCGTGGTTGTTGCGTCTTTGATCTCACGCTCAGTCGGTATCCAAAACAGCCGGTCATCCAAGTCGCGCGATCTATTTTTCAAAGCTAGTTGCCTCGGATAGAAACAGATTCTATTAGCTTTGAGAATCTCAATTTAAGCAGATACCTGTTCGCAGGAACACCATACGGGAAAGGAAATAAAGGGTCTTAAACCCATGATTCCAGAGGACTTTTAGTATGAGCACTGACTCTGGTTTGGACTCTCAGGCCAAGGTTTTCGGAGGAGTAGTCTATGAATGCGTGAGATGTGGAACGAAGGTCAACGCCGACGAACTTGCCCAGTTACCCGAAATAAAATGCATCTGCGGTTACAGAGTACTCAAGAAGGCTAGGCCGCCTGTCGTCAAACAGGTGAAGGCAATTTAGTTTCCTCATTTTGATACGTTGATCAACGTATCCGGATGCAGTTACTAGTACTCTGTTTTATTCCCAAAACAGGAATTTAGAATTTTGAGATGAAGGACTTTCACCCCCTAGGAATTGAAGGTTGTTCTGACTTACAATGAAAGTAGGTATAGATGCCCTCTACGTTCACACCCCCGAGCTTTACGTAGACAACGCAGAGCTGGCCATTGCTCGCGGGCGTGAGATCGAACATTTCGTTGAAGGCATAGGAATACGTACTTTCTCAGTTCCTCCCCCTAACGAGGACCAAGTTTCCATGGCTGCTACCGCAGCATATAGATTGATGGAGAAGTATAAGGTAGAACCAGAAGATATTTTCAGGATCGACACACCCACTGAAAGTAGTCTCGATAATTCTCGAGCCTCAGTTTCCGACGTGGTCGGCATGCTGGAGCAGATCTACGGCAAGGGACGCTTCTCCCACATCTTGGGATACGAGCAGAAATTCGCTTGTGTCAGCGGGGTTGAGAGATATCTCGACTCCGCTAGCTGGTTTGCCGCTAATTGGAACCCGAGGAAGTACGCACTAGTAATCGCGAGTGATGTAGCAAAGTATCAACTAAACAGCGTTGAAGAACCAACGCAAGGGGCCGCCGCTGTTGCGATGCTCATCAGTGAGAATCCTCGATTGCTGGAGATAGTTCCAAAAGCATTCGGAAGCGCCATGAGACACGAGAGAAGGGACTTTAAGAAACCCGGAGGCCGCACGATTGCCCTAGTCCATGGAGCCACATCGGTCGCCTCTTATCTGAGTGAAATGAAGGAGGCCTGGCTGAATTTCAAAAAGGCGAACGCGTCTAACAATTTCATCGTCCCAGAAAATGGCCGTGCTTTCTTCGATTACGTCGACAGGGGTGCTTATCATGACCCAAACAAGAAGATGGTGATGATGGCGCATGCGTCTTTACTCATTCATGAATGGAGAGATTTGCCCAAGTTATGGTCGAGCGTTGTCTCCAAGATCGGACCTGAACCAAACAGAGAAGGTATGACTGAGGTGGAGTATTACATGAGTAAGAAATACAATGAATTCAGAAGAGCATTCATGAAGACAGAGGAATACATGGATGATCTCAACAGGAAAATAGGTTCAGGGCTTGTAGCTCCAGATTATGTTGGCAATTCATACTCCGCCTCTGTCTTCGTTTCACTAAATAGCATCTTGGAAAACGACAAGGAGGATTTAGGTCATAAAACTGTCATATTGGCAGGATATGGAAGCGGAAGCCATGCAGTACTTCAGGCTAATATTTTTGGTCCTGATTGTAAGAAGGAAGCCAAGAAGCTAGACCTGATGTCAAGGATTAAGGAGAGGAAGAAACTCTCGATCGAAGAGTATGAAATGATGCATAGAGGAGAAGTTCCAAGTGAAAGCTATGCTGTGCTGAGGAAGCAGCGTTTTGTGTTGGAGTCGACTGGGAAAACAGGAACGAATGAAGAAGGCGACCGCAAGTACGCATTCGTAAATTGAAATTCCTCG
>JAJYUX010000051.1 GCA_021792315.1 archaeon | reverse complement strand
CAAGAACATCATAAGCGTTGTTCGTGGGGTTTGTGCTTAGCGAACCATAGCCACCTCCGTCTCCAAATGTCATGTTACCGGCTGGGATTGCGCCAGTTCCGCTTGTGTCTCCGACCATGGTTGTGGCTCCGCCGAAAAGGTTGAAGAATCTCGATTGCCAAGTGGCGCCTGAATTGAACGTCAAGGGCCAGTTATGACCAGTGCTAGACTGGATCATTGCTGAGTTGCCGTATGTTGATTTCACTCTCGAAATCTCGCTTGCTACTAGTGTGAAAGCTTGATCCCATGTGATTCGCACGTATTGACTTTTGCCGCGATTCTGAGTGTTCCTGTTAGATGTGCTGAAATCAACGCGTTGCATCGGGTATCTTATTCTGTCAGGGGACATGACTCTGTTGCGAGGGAGGAAGAGAGTATCAGCTCCAGGAATATTTGGTTGCAGTGGACTGCTCTTTGTCCACACACCATTAACGACATGAGCCAAGAAAGGTCCCGCGTCCCATGAGTTTGTGAGAAGAACCTCCTGAGGAGTGGATGTAGTTGCTGTAACGGTATTTGTTATAGTGGTTGGTTGAGTTACAGTTGTCGTGGCAGTCTGTGTCACAGTGCCAGTCTGCGTAACTGTGCCCGTTTGAGTCACAGTACCTGTACTTTTCTGGGTTACCGTCGTTGTTGAGTTCGGTCTGATGAGCAAATCTCCACCAAAGCCTAATCCAATTCCTACGACTCCGGCAGCTGCAAGAGCTCCGGTCCATTTCAGTACGTTTCTACGTGAAACTGATTCTGTCATTCTTAAACGACCTGACTGATATATGCATGACCGTAGATATATCCAATATGAACGGTCAAAACGGTCATGACCGGTCATGAAAGGTCAAGAAGTCATTCATCTTATTTAACCCAGCAACACGTTTCTCGATTTTGCGAATCAACTTTCTAACGAATTTTTCAACGGAGAATGTCTGCTACTTTTCTCTTCTAAATCGTTTATCAGATCTGAGAATTGACATCTAAGATAATTACTTGATCGAATAGAAGGAAGAACTAGATTGCGCCTTGATTAATGCAAACGTACTCTTTTCAAAGTCTTCGATAGGAACTCAGATACTACTCTCGCACAAAGCTTCAAGCATTCTTGTTGATGCAGGGGACGGTACCCTGAGAGATCTGACGAATATTCATTTTCAATTTGAAACCTTGAAGGCGATTTTGATTAGTCATGAACACGCAGATCATACAGGGGGTTTGTTCTCACTATTGCATTTCATGAAACATCTTCCTCGAACAGATCCGCTCTACATTCTAGTCCCGAAACCGTTACAATACATAGACAAATTGATCGAGAAGCCCTTGATGTATTCGGAAATTCCTTTCAAAGTGGAATTCAAGGAAGTGGAAAGTGGTTCTAAGACTGTTGTAGGTTCCTTCGAGATCTCGCCGTTCAGAGCCGCACACGTGGATTTCGATAGCATCGGATACAGCATTCGCGACAGCGACGGATTCAGAGTAGTGGTATCGGGCGATACAATGTCAACTCCTGAGTTGATCGCTGCGGCTAAGGGTGCTGATATTGCAATTTTGGAATCTACGTTTGAAAACGGTCAGGAAAAATATGCAGAGGCATTCGGGCATATGACAGAAGCGCAAGCAATGGAAGTGGGTAAGCTAGCTAAGAAGGTACTCCTAGTGCACCAAATCCCCCAAGATTACTTTGTGCAAATGACCTGTGCAAAGCTTCCCTAATAATAGGAAGAACTCAGCGCGTCAGCTTTACGGCTTGTCAGCGCTCCCTTTTCAACGTATGAACTCAATATCGTGGAATATTTTTCAAGTGTTGGAATATGACAGGGAGATCTGAATCCGGCCGCCATCGAGTTGGAAACTGAAGTCTTGAACACGGACTTTATCACATCATTCACTTCACTTTTCTTTGCTCCATATCGTTGACAGACCTTAGCGTAGAGAGAAATCCCCTCGTCCCACACGATTACTGATGCGGCAGCGAGTGCAACGAAACCCCGCACTCGCGGGAGTATTATTTCATTCGAAGAGTCGTACGCTGGTCGTGTTACTGACGTTAACTCATCTAGCCAATCGAGATTCTCGAGCACGACAGTCCGCATAAAAACTTGGGGAACAGTCCCGAAATATTTCTTCACGCCGACGAGAGCTTTTTGTTGTTTCCGATCAATCTTTGACTTGGTCCCAATGACCTTCGCGGCTTTATCGAGATTCGCTAGACCAACAACAGCAGCAACAACCTTCAACGTTTCGGTAATCTGTTCGGGCTTGAAGCCTGTCTCCAGCGCAAGATCAGTGTGATTCAGGATTCCGGGTTCCCACATGAAAGCCAACGATTTTGCAAGGCCGATGAGTTGCCGATCCTCGACCGAAATAGTACACGACTTCGGCCACTGAAGTACAATCGAAAGGTAAGAATCGACCCAGTCAGGATCGTGGAGCAATCCTTTGGCGGAAAAGTAGCCCGGAGTGGGAAGCTCAGTCTTCGCTAATTTTTCCGTAATCAATTTTTCATCAATCGCTTCTTGTTGTAGGGTCATTTTCATCATGAAATGTATGTACAGAGGTTAAGAAGGAAGCGACCATTCCCAGCTCTGAGAATCGTACTGCCTCTTAATTAACCGCATTAGACCTCTGATTAAGAAGCGTATGGATGTAATCATGACTGTAGAAACAGCTGTTCCAATTACGAAGGCAGAAACCAAGAGTATATCTCACTCTAACACATTGACTACAAGTCTCTGCCCGAGTTGCAAGACGGTTATTCCGGCACTCATATACTACTCCGATGGCAAAGTCTTCATGGAAAAGATGTGTTCACAGCACGGAAAAACTGTTTCACTGATTTCTGGTGATTCTAGCCTTTACGAAGAATCATTCTCTTACAACATTCCGGGGAAATTGCATTTAATCAAGAATTTCTTGGCGACGTCTACGGGAAACTGTCCACTTGATTGCGGCATATGTTCTGAGCATCTTCAACACACATGCCTTGCGATGATCGAAACCACGAATCGTTGCAACCTAAACTGTCCCGTTTGTTATATGGATGCAAATAACGGGCCCGAGAAGATCCCCACAATGGAGGAAATCAAGCGGATGCTCGAGCTCCTTCTCAAATCTGAGGTTTCACCCCCGGCGATTAACATCACCGGTGGTGAAGCAACGACAAGAAAAGATCTACCCCAGATAATTTCGATGGCACACTCAATGGGCTTTAACGACATCACTCTTTCGACCAACGGGATAAAAGTTTCAAGAAGGCCGCAGATTCTCGTCGATCTTGCAGCCGCTGGACTTACCGAAGTCGCTCTATCACTGGATGGATTGAACGACGATGTTTTCATGAAGACTAGAGGCGTCCCACTGTTCAAGACAAAGGTGAAGGCGGTAGATGCGGCAATAAACGCAGGTCTCTCAGTGACAATTTCTGCAACGCTAGTTCCAGGAATAAATGTAGATCAGATTGGCGGCATAATTGAATTTGGTAAGAAGAAACATGTGGACGGGGTGAATTTTGCACCAATAGCATTCGTCGGAAGATATCCAAAGGAGTTCTTGAACTATACGGAAAGGCTCACGATACCTGATGTTCTCAAGCAAATAGAGATTCAGACAAATGGAGAGCTTGTAGTTTCCGACTTTATCCCAGTTCCATGCCCAGATAACAGGTGCAGTACGATGACCTACGCCTTTAACGACGGGAAAAGACTCTATCCGATTACTGACTATGTCGACATCAAAGCTTACCTTGATGTCTACGGCGACAAAGTCACCTGCGGACCAGAGGGTTGCGATTGGATTTCCCAAGCGATAGACAAACTGTGGTCAATGTCGGCAATTCCTGGCTCTGAGAGAGTCATCAAGAACATCGGAGTCCTCTCTCCGAAGATAAAACCTGCAAATGACGTAATGACTGTGCAAGTCCACGCATTCCAAGATGTCTGGAGCTTTGACACGCAGCGGATAAAGAAATGTTGTATTCACGTAGCAGAAGGTGACAAACTGATACCTTTCTGTGCGTACAATAATCTCTACAGAGGAAAGCAACTATCAACATTGTGATATGGAGAAGGGCGCTTTGCGAATATCTCTCATAAGCCCTCCTTCAACACTAGAGGATTTCTTTGGGAAACTTTCGCAAACAGGAAGTCTTCAACAGCCGCTCGGAGTCGCGTATATTTCGTCGTATCTAAAGCGCGGGGGACAATCTGTCCAGCTTGTTGATGCTGCAGCTTTGAGACTGAGCATTCCAAGACTCATTTCAGAAGTGAAGTCGTTTCATCCAGATCTGATTGGTATTTCCGCAGTCACGCCGTCCTACCTCAAAACCTCCAAGGTTGCCCAGAAACTAAAGGCTGAGTTGGGAGTTCCGATAATTGTTGGTGGCCCCCACGTAACATCACTTCCTTTGGAAACGTTGAGCGATCCATCCTTTGACTACGGTGTGATGGGTGAAGGAGAGATTACATCACTGGAGCTTCTCCAAACGATAGAAAGTGGAAAAGACCTCTCGGACGTGAAGGGAATTGTATACAGAGACAGGCAGACGAAGGAATTGAGAATTACGCCGAGAAGAGAATACATCAGGAATCTCGATGAACTTCCTTTTCCGGATAGGGAGAGTCTCCCTCCTCTGACTGAATATCATCCAAGCCAATCATCTTACAGGAGGCTACCGCTCGGGACTCTGATATCAAGCAGAGGATGTCCTCACCATTGCATTTTCTGTGATAGAGCGGTTTTTGGAAATTCGTACCGCGCAAGAGGAGCTGTTAATGTGGTAGACGAGATCGAGCTCTTGGTTCAGAAGCACCGTGCAAGAGAAGTCAGGTTCTGGGACGATACTTTCAACCTGCTTCCTCCTCGCGTCATTCAGATCTGCAGTGAAATAAGAAGAAGGAAATTAGACATCGAGTGGTCATGCGTTGCACGTGTAACCAATATGACAAACGAGATTCTTTATGCGATGAGACAGGCTGGTTGCTGGCAAGTCGATTATGGAGTTGAAAGTGGCAATCCTGAGATTTTGAAGAGTATACACAAAGGTATGACTATGGATTGGGTGAGAAGGGGAGTAAGACTCTCGCGAGAAAATGGTCTTCGAGTTAGGGCTTTCTTCATGCTAGGACTACCGGGAGAGACGGAGGAAACAATGCAACAGACAATTAACTTTGCGAAAAATCTGGATCTCGATGTTGCGGTTTTCCACATCGCGACTCCCCTTCCAGGCACAGAACTCTACAAGATTGCAAGGGAGCGAGGGGAGCTTGCTGAGGACGTTACTTGGGACAAATACCTAATGTTCTCAGCCGAGGAGCTCCCTTATGTTACAAAAACACTCACGCGCGAGGTTCTAAGGGAATACAGCAAAAGGGCCTACCGAGAATTCTACATGAGACCGCGTTTCATAATGGGTCAAGTATCAAGGATCAGAACAAAGGAAGATATTCAACGCTACGCCAAAGCATTTACCACTATAAGAAACCTCGACTGATTCTTGAAGAAGACAACTGGCTAGTCTTCATGCCGCGTTGCGTTATCTAGTCGCAACAGGAGTTTGAAAGACGATGCGAAAACAAAACATAGTGAAATACACTCCAATCGGGGTGATTCATTCACCACTCAAGCGATCGGTGGGTTCGCCCATACAATCGGGAGTCGGACTGAGTGTCAAAGGGCGATTGGAGGTTTTTCATCCATACATTCGGGGAATGGCCGGTCTATCGGGTTTCTCTCATCTGATTTTGATATACGACTTTCATTTGGCTAAGACGCGACCGTTAGTTGTAAGGCCGTTCCTGGACGACAAGCATTTGTATGGCGTATTTTCTACGCGCGCACCGGCACGCCCTAATTCAATAGGAATATCGGTGGTCGGAGTTCGGAGTGTTAGGGGCAGAAACATATTTGTTCAGGATCTTGACGTTATTGATGGAACTCCATTACTCGATATCAAACCTTACGTTCCATCTTTCGATCGAAGACAAACAAAACGAATTGGATGGTATTCAGGTCGCGTGCAAAAGCTCCGCAATTGCAAAGCTGACGATAGGTTCGATCGTTAAGACTTTACTTATTGCAGACCAGACGTAACGACCGGAGTCCTCTTCCACGCTAAAGGAGCCGAGTTGATCTCTGTCTTGCGACTTGCAGCGATCCTGACCTTGTCAGAAATATCTTCTATCGCTTTGTTCGAGTACTCCTCAATCTTTCCTTGGTCGGCTAGACGGTTAACTTGAAGATCAAATGGAAGCGTACCCAAGAATTCGACACCTATTCTGGCTGCCTCCATTTCAATTCCGGACTCTGCAAACATATCGATCTTGTTCGAGCAATGAGGGCAGATCAAATAACTCATGTTTTCGACAATACCTGCAATTGGTACATTCAATTGACGGGCCATGTTGATTGATTTCCTGACAATCAGCATCGCGAGGTCTTGTGGAGTCGAGACTATTACCGTCGCATCCAGTGGGAGGGCCTGCATTACAGTCAACGGCGCATCTCCTGTTCCAGGTGGAAGGTCAACAAGTAAGAAATGAAGGTCACCCCAAACGACTTGCTCGAAAAGTTGGCGTATCACTTGGTCGATAACTGGCCCACGCCATATGACTGGAGTGTCAGGAGTTTCAAGCAACAAATTCATAGAGATGATCTTGATGCCGGAATTTGTGACGACAGGCCTTGCACCTTTTTCATCGATGAAGGGTCTCTGTGAAATTCCAAAAATCTTGGCGATGCTTGGTCCTGTCAAATCAGCGTCAAGAATCCCAACTTCAAAACCTTGTTTTCGAAGCTGAACAGCTATTGCTGACGTGACATACGACTTGCCGACTCCTCCTTTGCCCGACATTACTGCAACTACGCTCTGGATTCCCTTTCGATCTAGTTTACCACCTCCGGGTTCCTGGTTCTGAGGAACACCAACCTTGTTTTCACTCCTCATATTTCGGATCTTTTCTCCAACTTGTTTTAGCTCATCCTGAGTCATTGAACCGAGCTCGACAACTACATTGGAGATACCTTCTTGTTGCATGAGAATTTTCTTGACGTCTGACTCGATAGAACCAGCCAGTGGACAGCCACTAACTGTGAGCGCAACCTTGACGTAAGCTGTCCCGTTTTCAACAACTAGTTCCTTTACCATTTCAAGATCGACAATGTTTATTCCAATTTCAGGGTCGATGACATCGCGAAGCTTCTCTGTCAATTGTCTGTCGTCTAGCATGTTATTCTCACAAGACTAGTGAATGATCAATGTACTCTCTTGCGCATATTTAACGGGGTAAGCCGATTCTCAAATATGAGAATGGAGATTTGAGATTGTTTGTTGCCGGCTATTTCATACAAGATTGCCCTAATTCGAGCAATACTGACATAAAGAAAAAAGGCCTGAATTAGAAGAGGTGGGCGAACTCAAAGCAAATGCTCGCTAACTGATTGTAAGATGATGTTACGCCCAGGGCGAGACAAGAGACGCTTATCAACACCGGGAATCGTAATCCACCTTTAAATAAAGCTGGTATGATATATTAGTTTCAAGAGATGTTTAAGACCACATGGCATTTGATGACCCGGTCGTATGGGTTCTCATAATAGCAGTGGTGATCTTCCTCTTCGGAGCGAACAAAATACCACAACTCGCGAGATCCTTGGGTCAGGCAAGACGCGAGTTCGACATAGCTAGCAAAGAAATAATGAATCCTTCCGCACCAAGCAATGCGCAGCAGCCCACAACTTCTTCCGCAGCCGGACCGGTTGCAATACCGAACCCTCCATCCGCCCCTGCCTCAGCTGCGACCTCAACTGATCCTTTACTTACTGCCGCTGAGCGAGAAGGGATAGACACCAAAGGAAAGACGAGAGATCAGATCGCTACGGAGATTGCTTGGAAACTCAAAAGCAAGTAATCCACACGGTCGAATCTCTTCCACTCTTTTTTGTATTCAAAAATTTAGGGCACTTGTTCCTTCACTAAGGTTCATCAAAGAAACAGTTCTGATATTTTTTAGAACAATGTAACGGTGGCCGTGACTCACCGGGGCCACGAAGGGAATCAGACCTCATAGCTAGAAATTCCATTATCAGAGTTGGTAATCGTCTCGCCATCTTATATAATTGATCAGCATATTCTTGAACAACTATCTTGGCGTTTGAATGGTCATGACCGGTCAAGAAAGTGTAAAGCGCGCAGGGTTCGCTGGGCGAGAGAGTTGTGTTGGCAATGAGATTTCGCGAGGTCGTGAGGAGGTTACCTGAAATTTGATATCGTCTATACTACTTGCGGGAGGAAAGAGTACAAGGATGGGTACGGACAAGGCTTTCCTTGAATTTGGTCAGAACCAATTCATCTACCGCATCGCAAGAGAACTTCTTAGAGTCTCAGACGACTTGGTGGTAGTGATAGGCAGGAAGGACAAGAGTCATTTTCAACAAATTTTCGATGAGTTGAAGCTAGAAGGACATGACCCCTCACAAGTAAGACTGTTGAATGACAATTACACATTCGAGAATCCGCTCTCCGGAATTCTGACTGGATTTGAGAGCGCAAAGCACGAAGTCGCTGTTGTTGTCGCGTGCGACATGCCATTGATAAGCAGCAATGTGCTCAAATCATTACGCAGACAAATTGAAGGATTCGATTGCGTTGTGCCTATTTGGGAAGATTACAATATTGAACCTCTTTGCGGAGTATATAACATAAAAAACTCGATCGAGGCCGCCAAGCTTGCAATTGAAGACGGCAAGGTCGGACCTAAACACATGGTTTCATACATTCAGAAGGTGAACTACGTCCCGGTGTCGTCGTTACGATTGTTAGACCCGAATCTGGAGTCTCTCATGAACATAAATTATCCTAGAGAATACGAGGAGCTTGTACTATCTCTTTCGCGCCAGAGAGAAATCGCTACAGATCAAGTTTCACTTGAAGTGCGGAATGAGATCAGTGAGGGAACGGGACATGCCTGAGAGTAGCGGATCTGGCCGCGAGGATAGAGGAAACAAGAGGAGAAAGAAAGAGAGCATGGAGCTCCGGAAGATTGAGCTTAGCCCAGAATATGATGAAGAAGATTCAGAAGTCTACGATGAAGCTCCGGACGCAAGGTCGTTCGAGAGAATCCTCCAAAAGTCTGGAAGAGGTTCAGTAGCAGTAATTCTACCGCGTTCTTGGGTAGACAAGGGCTCTCTGAAAGTTCACGATAGGATATTTCTCAAGTGGCAGCAGGATGGAAGCCTTCGCCTCGGGAGTCTAAAAAGGACCGAAGGCGACAATACAATCTTCGTAATAGACGCAAATCATGGCAAGCCGCCCAATTGCCTCGGTAGATCGTTGATATCGGCTTACATCGAGGGTTACAACGCTGTGAAGATAACAACCAATACTGAACTTACCAAAGATCAGCATGACGATGTCTTGGCACATGCCTCCAAACTCATCGGGCTCGCCGTAGTGGGAGAGAATATCAACAGCATAATGATAAGATGCTATCTCGATCCTCTTAAGAATGACATTTCACAGTTATTCGTGAGGATCTATTCCCTAAGTTCCGCAATGCTGCGGCTTTCTCTGGACGCACTTGTGAACTCCGATATGAACGCGGCGGAGCGAGTCAAGAAACTGGATGGCGAAGTGGACAAGATTTACTATCTCATTTTGAGACAACTCTTCACTGCTGTCAGAAATCCAATCATAGCAGATTCGTTACACATAGATAGGCCCTTGAACATCGTCGGTGACCGTGCTGTCGCCCAGTTGATCGAGGATATTGGGGATACATGCCACAATGCATGCACAAAGATCATGGCGTTTGAACATTCAACTGGACTAGCTAGGGAAGTGCAGCCTAAAGCAATGGAGTTGAGCGAGAGATTGTGCCAGTTGTATGACAGAACCTTCAGAGCATACTCTCTTTCTGACTATAAAGCGGCTAACTTAGTAATTGATGATTGTCGGGTCTTCGAAAGAGCAGTCGAGGAATTTGAACGAGGTTCGACAGACAACGGGATCAGCATCCAGAACTATACTCTCACGAGCGAGTTTGAGCTGGTCGCAAGACAGTGTAGATCTATAGCAGAAATCGCTTTCAACAGAGGAATAGGTCAGGATTCGGACAGCATCAGAATAGAAGAAAAGGAAACACCTCACACTGGCGCTGGTTGATACTCTACTTTTGAAGAACATTACCAAGGAAGAGCTATCTAGGGATGCTCTTCGTTTCCTCAAACTCTCAAAATACGAAGAAATCCATGAAAAACTGGTCTTGAACTTGAGTTCATTTGCTCCAAGAATAGAAACAATTCGAGTTGATTCGGGACTGGGAAGGATTGCAGCAGAGGATGTGAAATCAGAGATCGAGATTCCTTCGAGAGATGTTACTGCAATGGATGGCTACGCAGTCAGATTTTCGGATCTCAAAGGTGCATCGCTCTCCACGCCGGTGTACCTGTCTGTGAAGGGAAGCATTTTCGTGGAACATGGTCTGAAATTACCCGTTCTTCTCTCAGGTGAAGCATATTACGTGGCTACGGGCTCTCCACTACCCAAAGGGTCTGATACTGTTGTACGTGTCGAAGAAGCCGTACAGGTCGGAACAGAAGGGATCGAAGTCAAGCGAGTGATACCGAAGGGAAAGGACGTCGCTGTGAAGGGCGAAGACATAGAGAAGGGAGAGATCGTGGTTCGTAAGGGAAAGTTGCTGACACCTATTGATGTCGCTTTGCTCATAGGCGTTGGAAAGAAATACTTTAGGGCATATAGAGTCCCAAATGTAGGGCTGTTATCAATTGGAAATGAACTGAAGGAGTTCGATCCAACTGATTCGAAAACCACGGAGGGAACAACTATCAACAACTATCTCAACCTCCTGTTCGGTTTTCTGCTTCAACTTGATTCAAATCCTGTATCACTGGG
The DNA here is from genome assembly GCA_021792315.1 of archaeon. The sequence goes on along the minus strand of JAJYUX010000051.1, from coordinate 404 downwards.
AATCTGCGGCGATGACCAGAGAGAGATTCGGAGTCGAATAAAACAAGGTCTGAAACAATGCGACATGATTCTCACAATATCCGGGAGTTCCGTCGGTCGCCACGACAATGTCCTTGGCGCTCTCCAAGGAATTCAAGGATCAGAAACGTTGTTTCACGGAGCTAGGGTTGTTCCGATAAAGCCGTGCGGAGTCGTGACAGTTCATCAGAAGCCAATAGTTATAATTCCTGGGCACGCCGTCTCTTCGCTTCTGACTTTCTTCACAATAGCTCTCCATGTTCTGAATGTTGTGTCGGGATTGCCTCTGGGATCAAGGAAGGTAATGATTGGCGCTGAAGCAAGCAAAGATATCGTTAATGAAAGGTCGATTGACGCACTCTGTCTAGTAAAACTTGACGGTGACG